>JAGLWO010000021.1 GCA_023133395.1 Candidatus Cloacimonadota bacterium
GATTTCCTTACCGAAAGACAGGTCAATAATATCAAGCCAGTTCTTAGAAAATCTCAGAATAAATATTATGTTGCTTCTTTTAATGAGGATATTGACTGGAATAATATTAAAAATTTGCAGTTCGAGGGAATTGAGTATTTTCAACTGAATTACATCAATACCCTGTATGTAACTCCCAATGACCCGGAATACATAAACCAGCTGATTGACTTTGAAAATTGTCAGATACCACAAGCCTGGAATTATACAACTGGAAACCAGGAAATCATAGTTGCTCTAGTCGACTCAGGTATTCACTTTGAACACCCTGATCTCCAGAATAACGTTTTTATAAACGAAGATGAAATTCCTGGTGATGATATTGACAACGACAATAATGGCTATATCGACGATTGGCGTGGTTGGGATTTTGTTGATGCCCCCGAGCTCTATAGCATTGCACTTGGTGATTATACAGAGCAGGATAACGACCCGACAGATGAACTAAATCACGGTACGCATATTGCCGGTATAATTGGAGCAGACGCAAATAACAATGAAGGAATTTGTGGTATTTGCTGGAGTGTTAAAGTTCTGGTGGTTCGTTCCGGTTTCAAAACTATCGATGGATTCGGTTACCTTCAGGATGATGACGCTGCTGCTGGAATTATTTATGCTGCGGACATGGGTGCAGACATTATCAGTCTTAGTTGGGGAGATTTAAATTTTTCCCAGATCATTGCAGATGCTTGTTATTATGCTTATGGACACGGAAGTATCATTGTAGCTTCTGCCGGGAATGAAGGTAGTACCAGCGCACACCTGATAACCTATCCTGCCAGACTTTCTACCACAATATCTGCCGGGTCAATTGACAGCAATAAACAACTGGCATCATTTTCCAGTTATGGTTCTGAACTCGATCTGGTTGCTCCCGGACTTTCGATTATCAGCACCTATGACATTACAAGTGGCAATTTATACAAGGAACAATCCGGAACTTCAATGTCTGCTCCTTTCATTGCTGGTATTATTGCGTTACTTCTTTCCGTAGAACCAGGATTGAACTATGAACAAGTTCGTGGTCGTTTGATCTCTTCAGCGATAGACCTTGGTGATCCCGGATTTGATAATGTGTATGGTAATGGCCTTGTAGATGCATATTCACTTCTTATAAATTTAACATATCCTGAAATAGGAATTACAGAACCTACTGATAATGCAGGTTTATCTGAAAGTTTTGACATTATTGGAACAGCCATGGCGCCCAATTTCTGGAGATATTCTGTGAAATATACTTCTGCTGAAATGCCCGCACCTCTTGATTGGAAGAATATTGATCCTGATATCCCATATTATTATAATGCAGTTGAAGATGATCTGCTGGCTCATTTTGAAATTAGTGAACTTTTCATTGATGGAACTTACCAGATAAAAGTAGAAGTTTCGACCACTACTAATGAATCCTTCGATTATAGAAGAACTATACATATTGACCAGACTCCACCCGTTTTCAGGGAAGAATATGCTGCTTATATGAAAAGATACAATGATGAAATTTCTGAATATTTTCTCCAGGCAGTCTATGACGAAAAAGTCTATATTGATCATGTTTCTTTCCCGGAAACTCCATACAATTCATCGAGCATGGCAGATTCAATCCACATTCTCAAAATAATAAATCCTTACTGCTATTCGCCAATAGACATTCTTGCAAGAAACCTGGCAGGATTAGAAACATACGTAGATAGCGCCTATTACTTTGAGCAAGATTATACTTCCGTAAATGTGCATGGCTATGAGCAGATGATTCTTGGAAATGAACTCGCTGCAATACGAAAGACATATGATTTTGATGATAATGGTAAAAATGAATTTGTGGCTTTGGAAATGGAAGGTGAAGAACAAACCCTGAAGATATTTGAGATATCGAATAACGAGCTGATCGAAAAATATACTTTTGGCGAACCTTTCTGGCCTCACGATATTGGTAACACAAACCCCGAAGAAGGTATGGAAGTTCTTGGATTGATGTCTGATATGGCTGTTATATATGAAACTCCACTCGGAAGTTCTTATCCTGAAAATTATTTAGGTCCAATAGAGAATGCCTTTGGCGGTAATTTTGCAGACTACGACGATGATGGGATAGATGAGATCATTCTGATAAAAAATGTGGATATTAACAGAACTTCTTACCGTGCGTTGGTTCTCTATGAACGCTCTGGGAATGATTTTGAAGATGTTCACACAATAATAAACGAAACTACAACTTCATTAAAAAATGTTTTTGTAAATAAAGTCCGATGTGGAAAGCTTGATAATGATTCTCATCCTGATATTTTAGCTGCTGATACAGATGGTGATGTGATGATATATGAAAAGGAATCATTAGAATTTGAGATGGTTTGGCATTACAGACTTCCGGTTTCAAATGCCTATTATTTAGCACTCGGAGACTTTACAGGAGACGGAAACAACGAATTTTGCGTTGGTGGATACACATATAATGAAATCAATCCTGCAAAAACTTTTTCCTATTTTGAATTCTTTAAAAATACTGGTGATAACAATGAATATGCATCCATAGGCTATGTCAGCTTCACTCAAGTAGAGATGAAAAATTCTATTGCAAACGCTGACCTTGATGGTGACGGGGACGAAGAAATTATTCTATCAATTCCACCAAATACCTACATAATTGATTACGTTGCAGGTGAATTTATCCCAACCTGGAGAGGAGTATCAGCTAAAACCTTTCAGAATGTAATAGCTGCATCCTCAAAAACCGAAGATGAAGATGCTTTTATCATCGTAAATGCTCAAGATGGAAATGAAATAAAAAGTAGCCTGATAATAAAGGAGGAGGATTTTACCGGACCTCCAACACCTAGTTATTTCAAGGTAACTCCATCTGATTCTACTTCCGTCTGGCTGACCTGGTATTATGAAGAAAACACCTATTACAATGTTTATAGGAAGCAAAACGAAAATATTTCCTTAATCGCTTCCCTCATCTCTGATGATGATTATTTCGATACAGGGCTAATACCCGGCGATACGCTTTATTACCAGGTTGCAGCAGTAGATAGTTCTTATATTCCATGCGAAAGCTTTCCTACTCCTTGGAAAATTGCAATTCCTTATTATCCACCTGAAATGGAATACATTAAAATGATCTCTCCTTACGAAATAAAAATTAAATTTAACAGGGAATTACATTATACAGCAACCAATAGAGCATTTTACTTTGTTCATCCAGAGATTGGACATCCTTCGTCGGTAAATCTACTGGAACAAAACACATCTGTAATTCTAAGATTCCCACATAAATTTGAGGAAATAGATGAATATTATTTATACACTGATTCTCTTTTAACTGGAGTTACAGGGGTTCCAGTTACAGGAAGCCCATTTATCTTCCAATATGAACCAGATACAACCCCACCTGAAATATTAACAGTCAAAAATCAGGATTTACAGACTGTGAATCTTTTCTTCACTGAAGCAGTAAATTCCGAAATGGCAGAAGACATCTCAAATTACACTCTTGTTTTACCTGCAATAGATAGGAACAATGAGATTGAATCCCTGGAATACAACGATGCATTCCCTGATTCCTTTTACGTCTCGATTCAAATGAAAAAGAATCTGGAATATACAAACCAGCCATATTTTCTTAAGATAGATAATCTGGAAGACCTTGCCGGAAACAGGATTTCCAATAGCGGAAATAAATGTCATTTCAGCTTGACAGGTATGTCTGGTCTCAAAAATTTAAAGCAAATGCGGGTTTACCCGAACCCGCTTGATATGAGCGAAAGTAAGTTTGGTGCAGTTAATTTTATCCTTCTTCCACTTGAAACTTCCGGCAGGATATGGATATATGATCTGAGCGGTGAACTGATCTTTGAAAAGAGAGTGGGTCCTTATTATAAGGACAGAGATTTTTTTTGCTGGGAGTGCAGGAACAATGCAGGGAAAAAGGTGTCCTCAGGTATTTATTTCTATATTATTAAAATGGGAAAGGATTCTAAAAAAGGGAAGATTGTAATTATCAATTAATTGCCGCCTGGAAAGGAGACTGAGAATGATTTCATTAGATTGGAAAGAAAGATTAAAGAAAGACACTATTGACTTTGTTGAAAGTAAACTTCAATATAAGTATTATGATATTGATGTTGTTTATAATGCTTATCCACTGAGAATAGATAATAAAGTTCCTCATGCAGTAATTACTCTGGTTGGAAAGACTCTTGGGTCAAAAATATATAAAGATGCTGAAAAATATTTTGATTTTTATGAATATCTATTAAAAGAAAAAGGCGAGAATGGAAGAATAATCTTTGCTTATATCATGGCAAGAGCAGTGAGAAAAAAACCGGATATTTTCATTGAATATCTGGAGAACTTCCTTTTTACAACCGATGATCAGAAAGCATGCAACCTTGTTATTGATAAAGCCCTTTTCCCGTTTATAAAAAAACACCCAAAAGAAAATCTTGATCTTCTTATCAAGTGGATCAAAAAAGATAGCAAAATACTTACTCAAAGCATTCAAAAGCTTTTAGTGAAACTTATCCATTTTGACCCTAAATTGATAAAACCCATCTTTCATAAATTAGAAATCTCATGGCTTTATGCAACACACAATATGGTGAAACTGAACACAAACTTTCTGAAGGCAATTTATAATATAAATTCTAATTTCTACATTTCGGTATATAAAAATTACAAATCCACCAGGAATCCAATATTTGCTGATATTCTTTGTGGAGCTATTTGCATTAACAATAAAACCATGAAAGAAATCGTGGATAACTGGGCAATGAGTGGCAATATAAAACTCAAGAAAATCGGATTACACGGACAAAAAGTTCTTAAAAAAATGGTATAATACAATGGCTAACTATATCACCAGGGAAGGTATGCGCAGGCTTCACAAACGGATGAACAAACTTATCAAAGAACGTCCTGATATAATAAAGCAGATCGTCCAAGCCAGAGAAATGGGTGACCTCAGTGAAAATGCAGAATATAAAGCAGTTCGCGAAAAACAACGCAATTTGGAAAATGAGTATAATTATATCAAAAGAAGAATTGAAAAATTACAAGTACTTGATGAAGCAACCATACCGAAAGATGCTGTAAGATTCGGTGCTCGGGTAACCCTGAAAGAGCTTTCCAATAATAAAATCTTGAAAATCAGACTTGTTGGAGTTGATGAAGTATTCGATAATAACGATGAATACGAAAGAAAATCCATTGCTTCTCCTATTGGCAAACCAATGATAGGTAAGAAGGTTGGAGACCATTTCCTGGTTAAAGCTCCCATTAGAGAAAGAGAATTTGAAATATTAAATATAAAATAAGGGGATATTAATGAATAAAGGGAAGGAATTAAGTAAAAAACTTTCTTACCAAAGAAAAAATTTCTGGAAAGAAGCTTCACAGAAAGAGAAAAAAATGGCATTTGATTTTGCTGAGGATTATAAAAAATTCTTGGATGTCTGTAAAACAGAACGAGAATCTGTTGAGTTCTTCACAAAAGAATCAAAGGCTAATGGCTTTTCCGAAATCAATAAGAAGAAAAAATCAAATACTGTTTATAGTATTTCCAGAAATAAAAATGCTGCTATTGCTATCATTGGGAAAAAGCCCATTTTTGAAGGTGTAAATCTTATCGTCTCTCATATCGACGCACCACGAGTCGACCTGAAACAGAATCCTCTCTTTGAAGACAAAACCACCAAACTCGGAATGATGAGAACACATTACTATGGTGGTATAAAGAAATACCAGTGGATGTCCACTCCCCTTGCACTTCATGGTACAATCGTTAAAGAAAATGGAAAAGTCATAAAAGTCTCTATCGGTGAAAATGA
>JAGLWO010000210.1 GCA_023133395.1 Candidatus Cloacimonadota bacterium
TAAGGTATTGAAGCATTTTGTTATGGAGTTCATATCTGGCTTTTAGAAATCCAGGTGTATCTAGAAAGACGATTTGCTTGTCTTCATCAGTCAGGATACCTTTTATCTGCTGTCTTGTTGTTTGCGGTTTGGGTGTAATTATCGATAGTTTCTCACCTAAAAGTTTATTCATCAAAGTGGATTTACCAACATTAGGTTTTCCAACGATTGAGACAAAACCTGCTCTGTAATCTTTTTTCAAAAATCTCCTCTAAATTTTGCAGATATTGTAAACTAAGGTCTCGAGAATGATTTCTTCCTTTGTATTTAGAGATTTCAAATCAACATCAGCCTGTAGAAGTATTGAGAAGACTTTTCTAATCTCATCTACTGTATAATTATTTGCATATTTAATATAATCATCTCTGTATCTATAAAAAATCTCATTGAGATGCCGGGTGGTTATTTCTGAATCACTGATGTTTTTTTTTCTTAAAGCTAGAACTTTCCATATCAAAGAGTAAAAGCGGGTTAACATTGCGATGATGAAAATAGCTGATTCATTATTTAAGATCATATTTTCAAGGATCTGTAAGCTTCTTGTAAGGTCTTTATTCCCGATCGCATTCTGAAGGTCAAAGATTTTGTTTGTTTTTGATTTTCCAACAGATTCAATAACATCATTTAAAGTTATGTTCCCGGAATTTTTTGTATAAATTATTAATTTCTCCAACTCATTAGCTGCTATTAAATAATCAGTGTCAATACTATTCGAGAACAGACTAATTGATTCGTTGTCCATGGTTATATTTCTATCCCTCAGTTCTGCTCTTAACCATCTGGTAATATCATCTGCATTATATGGAGACCTGCAATTAATATTAACTGCTTTTTCAGAAACAATTCTATTTGCAATTATGCGCTCATCATTTTTCTCGGCAGTAAGAATTAGGATTGAGGTTTGTACCGGATTTTCAATATATTCTGCGATCAGATTTTTCTCTGAAGCAATCATTTTATCGAAATTTTTTAGAATCACAAGACGATGTTTTGCTATGAATGGCATCATTTCCAATTGTTCTAATACATTAACTGAAAGAGACTCATCTCCATATAAAGTTATAACATCAAATTCTTCTGAACCAGGAGTTTTGAATTTTTCTGTGATTGTTTTTAAAACCTTGTCCTTCAGGTAGTCTTCAGGACCATAAATAAGATAAGCTGGATCAGGTTTCTGCTTTCCAAATTCCCGCAGGAATTCATAGTGCTGGTAAACTTTTTGTTTTTGCATTTTATTTTAATATAAAAAGAATAAATGTTATAATTGAAACCAACCAGCAATAAAAAGCAAAATATTTAAGTTTTTGCTTTCTAACAATAGTAATCAAAAGTGATATAACAAGATAACCAGAAACAAATGCTGCAAGAGCTCCAATAATATAGCTTAACAAATATTCTTTTTCTAATTCGATAATTTTTGTAATTTTAAGTATATTTGCACCCAGTATGGCAGGAATAGAAAGTAAAAATGAAAACCTGGCTGCTTCCCTTCTTTCTAAACCTGTAAAAATTCCAAGCGCTATTGTCGTACCTGAACGGGAAATTCCTGGTAAGATAGCAAATGCCTGACCCAATCCAATTAAAATCGATTTGCGAATACCCAGTTGATGGGATTTCAAGCCTTTTGGATTTACTTTGTCAGACATAAAAAGAATGATTCCTGTAACAAAAAGTAACACACTGGGTAGGTACAGTAAAGAAAACGTTTTGGTTAGGATCTCTTCGAAATATAGGCCAATAATTGCTGTGACGGTTGTAGCCACAACTAAATAAAAGAGTGTATTTCGATTATTCAAGTGCTCTGATTCTTTGCTGGAAATTAGAAAAAGAGACTTTAATAATTTGAAAATGTCTTTTCGGAAGTAAATAAGAACAGCGATAACTGAACCAAGATGTAATACGACCTCAAAACTTATATCCGGCTTGTGAAAATTGAGATAATGCTCAGCTAGCACCAGATGACCTGAACTGCTGACAGGTAGAAATTCTGTTAAACCCTGGATTATCCCGAGAATAAAAGATTTCAAGATGTTCATGATAAATTATAAAATTTCCGGGAGTTTAGTCTCGAATAATTTTGAAACTGGAACTAATTCAAAGTCCGTTTTTTGGATCATTTTCAAAAACTCTTTCAAGAAATTATAACTTTCCCTGGTTGCACAGTGTGTTATTACAAGTAGTTTATTTCTGTTTTTTGATAGGTATTTTAATTGATTGATTTTTGAATTTAAAGTTTTATTGGACATATTCGGTGTATCAAGGAAAAGCGTCGATTTAAAGGTAGGAACCATCATTTTTTTAGCTACATCATAAGCAACTGAAGAGTGAGTTGTTCTGCTGTCGATAAAGTAGAGATCATGTTTTTTAAGAACTTCAAGAACAACCTTCATTACTTCCTCATCGGTTGTTGCCAGGGAACCCATGTGATTGTTAGCTCCTACACAAAGTGGGAATTGTTTGATAAATTTCTCCATTCTTTTTCTTATTTCTTTATCGGAAAGATGTACGTAAATTGCGTTCGGTCCGGGATTGTTTTTCGGATAACTTATTGGTTCCATTGGAATATGGATCATGGTTTCATGACCGGTTTCAGCAGCTTTTATCATAACTTCTCTGGAATACTTCAGATTGGGGAGAATTGAAAAATTGATATTTGGGTTAAGATTACAAAAATCATCAATGAGTTTGTCGTTTTGAGCACCAAAATCATCTATAATAATTGCCAGTAAAGTTTTCTTTTTTGAATCTGGATTTGTTCTGGCATAATACAATATAACAATATATTTCTGAGAATCTTTTGGGTCAAGGAATTCTAAAACCTGTTTATTGCTGTTATTCTTATCTTTTCCTGAAATAATTTTTCCGCCCACAAGTTCAATTTGACCGGTAATGATTATATTGGCATAATTCAGATCCATTTCGGATTTATCAACTCCCATGGAGGTATAAATGGCGTCATCACCGACAGTGTTTTTAAAGTATTTATCAGATATTCCTAACAACCTCTTGGAATGGACGATCGCATCGAAAACCGAGATTTTTTTGTGGATTTCTTTTATATATACTTTAGTTTTTTCTTCGTTGGAGTTCTTAACGAGATTGGAGATTTTATCGAAGTTAAAATAAAGAACAAAAAGAACAAATATTGCCAGCAAAAAAATATATACAAAATTGTGGTCTACTGGTTTTTCTCTTTTCTTTCTTTTAGACATTATTCTCCTTTATCTGCGAGAATGTCTATTTTCATGGGGGTTTTGAGTCAAGAAATTTATTAATTCAAATATGTTCTGGATGATACTATTCAACCAAAAAGACTCCAAGATACAAAGAATAACAATGTCACTTTTAAGAATTAAGATTTAGATATGTCTTACAAGGTGGTTTTAAACAAAATACTCACGAACAATTTTTTCCTTATTACGAAAGTTTTAACTTGTTGTAAAATAGGGTCTCTTTTGTAAGACAATAAAGGTTTGGAATTTTATAAAAAAACCGGCTTGGGACCAAACCGGTAAGAATGGTGGGCGCTGAGGGACTTGAACCCCCGACCACCTGCTTGTAAGGCAGGCGCTCTCCCAACTGAGCTAAGCGCCCTTAAATTTCTGAGAGAAAATTTAAAGATATCTTTTCTCTGTCAAACCTTTTTTAGAGAGCATAAATTCTGGTCGGGGCGAGAGGATTCGAACCTCCGACTCCTGGTTCCCAAAACCAGTGCGCTAACCGGACTGCGCTACGCCCCGAATGTGTTGACACCAAAAAAAACAGCAACTCAGCGTCAAGAATTTTATATTTTATTAAAATGTCGTTCCGAACTGAAAGTGCGGTTCCCATCTCCTGGTTTCAAAGTTATGCGCATAATCAAATCCGATGAGACCGAATGGACTGCGCACACGAATGCCAACACCAGCACCTGTTTTGATTTCCCAGAAATTAAAATCTTCCAGATTATTATAACAATTTCCTGCATCAAAGAAGAGAAGTCCCACAATCTGGTCACCAGCAATTGGTGCTCCATATTCAGCAGAGAAGATTATTTCTCTTAATCCACCTTCGTGGGGTCCAATCGAACGATCTGGATAGCCACGAATTCCGTCTGGACCTGTTCCACCAAGATAGAATCTTTCATCCGGGGGAGCTTCTTCTCCACCATACCCTGTAACATAACCAAAACGCCATTTCGTTTTTAGAGAAAGTTCCCATATGGTTTTTGTAAACCAGCTAACCTGTGCGATCTGTTTAAAATAATTAAAATCTCCTTGAAGAATACCACCTGCTAATTCAGAATATAGTGTAAAAAAAGAACCAGATGTTGGAAAAAAAATATTATCACGACTATCACGGGAAAATGTCAGAGAAAATGAACTGGTATTTTGCCAGCCCTTTTCATCGAGCTCTTTTAAAGTTTCTGATGCATCTTCTTCATCACCTTTTAATATTGAGTATTTTTTGGAATAGAAGGAATAACCCCCAACTAATTTGGAGTAATTTAAAAAACCTAATGGACGACCAAGACGTATTGATCCACCCTTTGTTCTAACTTCGTAAGTGCTCCATTCTTTTGTTGTTAAGTAAATATCAAATCCAACGAGAGTGGAAGTGTCCATGAAATATGGATTAGTGAAATTAAAACTGAAATTTTGGATTTTCCCGCCAAATTCCCATTTAACTCCACTTTGCCAGGAATTACCAAAAAGGTTATTATGTGTAACTGCCAATTGTCCGACAATTCCTTCCTGACTATTTACAGCAATTCCACCGTTTGCAGTTCCGGAGATCTTATCATTCAGATTTATTACAAGGTCGATATCACCATTTTGGTTAATTATTTTGGGATTATCCAGGTATATATCTGGGTCAAAGAATCCCATATTGTAAATATTCTGCTGGCTTTTCATAATTTTAGATTGTTGGAAATAATCTCCAGGAGCAATTACCAGATGCCTTCGAATGACTTTTTCCTTTGTCTTGCGGTTTCCTTTTATATGAATTTTTCTGACTCTGGCTCTTGTATTTTCTCTGATATTAAGTTGAATATTGATCTTTTCAGCAGCTTTTTGTAGTTCATGGTCAAATGTAGCATAAATATAACCTTCTTCATAATACATGGAAGCAATAGAACCTAACTGTTTATTAAATTTCTCCAGGTTGAACACTTCGTCATCTTGAAATTTGAATTGGGAAGTAATTAACTCATCTGTAAATCGTTCATTACCAGCAACGAGAACTTTTCCAAAATAGAATTGATTTCCTTCATAAAGATAGATATCAATTAGAAATTTATCTTCTACCAGTTTCTTTTCCCAGGAAATTATTCGGGCATCTATAAAGCCTTTTTTATTATAATAGGTAATTATATTTTCAAGGTCTTCATCAAATTTTTCACTATCGAATTTCCCGGAACGTAAAAGGCTTGCTTTCTTTGTCTTCATTTTACCAAGAAGCTTTTTAGCTGTTATCTTTTTATTCCCATAAATTTTAATTTTTTTAATAGCTACTTTAGCTCCCTCGTCGATGTCTATAAAAAGGTCAACTATATTCTGATCCAGGTCTATAGTTCGGAAGTCCATAACAACCAGATGAAACCCTTTTTTCTTATATTCCTCAGAAATGGAATTTTTAACTTCAGATTTTAAGAATGGTGACCAGTAGCTTCCTTTTTTCAGGTTAATTACTTCCATTATTTTTGATTCAGAGAGTTTCTTATTTCCTGATATTTCAATTGAATTTACTATTGGAAATTCTTTTACCACAACTAGGACAGAAACTCCCTGAGGGAGTTCGTTTTTCTCGATTTGAATATCCTCGAATACTCCAAGCTGGTAGAGATTATTTATGGATTTTGAAACATCATCAGTTGTTATAATATCACCAACTTCAAGTATAATAAGAGAGCGTATGAGCTCTTTTTCTATATTTTGATTTCCAGAAATTTCAATTTCAAGAATCAGATCATTTTCAGCTACTAAAAGGCTGAAAGCTAGAAGCATCAGTAAGACAAAACTGTATTTCTTCATCTATCCTCCAACTAAAATTCAAATCAGCACCATTTATAAATTTTGAATTTTGAAGTAAAGTTTTTTTCAATTTTGGCAGGGAAATTCAGAATAAAATGAAATTACAAAATTCTTGACGATAGAAAGGCAATCTCAATTTTCGAATCTGGTGGGGGCATTAGCTCAGCTGGGAGAGCGCATGACTGGCAGTCATGAGGTCAGCGGTTCGAACCCGCTATGCTCCACCAGTTTTTTATAGCC
>JAGLWO010000211.1 GCA_023133395.1 Candidatus Cloacimonadota bacterium
CGATTATACAGGCATCTTCAATTTTGCATCCATGTAACATGACCCTGTGACCAATCGTTACATCACTACCAATCACAGTAGGAAACCCATCACTCATATCTTCCTTCTTATAATGTGAAACATGGATCATGCTAAGGTCCTGCACATTGCTTCTGTCACCAATCTTTATGTAATGAACATCTCCCCTGATCACAACACCAAACCAGATAGAACAATCATTCCCAATTTCACAACGACCGATAATATCAGCTGTTGGAGCAATAAACGTGTTTTTACCTATTTTAGGTGTAAATTCTTTATAACTTAAAATCATGTTTTTTTAGCTATATCTGCTCATAAGTTTTGAAATGGATTTTTGCTACTTCGTTTAATTTTTCTTTACTGTATTTTTTTACAAATTCCCTGGCAATTCCCAGAACTTTTTCAGAAGCACCTTTAGGAAATTCAATTCCAAACTTTTCGGAAAGATCACGAATCCCATTCAGGAAATGAAAACGCGCAATAATCGAAGCGGAAGCTACTGCCAGGTCTTCTTCTGCTTTGATCTGATGTTGTAAACTAATGTTCTTTAAATCTTTCAAAGACGATAACAGTGTTTTATCGCTGGCAAATTTATCAACTACAGCTCCTTCAAAATTGTGTTTTTCCTTCAGGTTTAAAATAACCCTGGCGTGCATCCAGGATAACAGTTCGTTCAGTTTTTTGTTTTGTTCTTTAAACTTCTTATACAGCTCATTGTACTTTGATGGACTTAAAATTATGATCTCAATATTATCAAAGAATTCTGCATAAAGTCTTTTTGCTATTTTAATTATTTCTTTATCTTGCAGAAGTTTGGAATCCTTCACTCCGATCTCTCTTAATTTTGTAAGAACCTTGTCAGTAGCGATGAATCCACAGACTACAAGCGGACCGAAAAAATCTCCTTTCCCCGACTCATCAGTTCCAGCCCAGGTTTTCCATTTATGTGGTACAATCTTAGGATCAACCTTCAAATTCAGAATTTTCTGTAAAACCGGTCTAAGCTTATTGTTCGGAGATCCTCCTATTACTGTGGAGATACCCTTTTTCTTTGAGTAGTAGATATTCAAAGGTATTTCTTCATCTTCTTTGGAAAATTGCAGTTGAACTCCAAAATCGATTACTTTCTCATCAGAGACTATGAGACCATTCTTTTTTGTTTCAGTAAGAAGTTTTACAATAAACTCTGATAATTCTGTTCTCATCTCTCCTCGATTATAACGTTTCCAAAAACAACATCAACATCCAATCTCAGGTAGTTCTCACCTTCAACATAACTTTCGGTTTTATAGACATAATCACCGAAAAAGCTGACATTTCCTTTGGGTAGTTTACTATCACCAAAAACTGTGCTGATCTTGATTTTCACAGGCATTTCAGGATTGATATAAATAATTCCTGAGCCGAAAATCACGTTGATCTCTACCTTTGCGCTCTTCTCAGCAATATCAAAATCTCGTAAGTCAATTGAACTTTTACCGAAAATCACGTTATATTCACTTCCCGATTCCAGGGATTCGATGCGTGACTCACTGAATATGGTCGTACTTCGACTTGCCCTGATTCCAAAACCACCAAAAAGCAGTTTCGCTCCAAAATAGATAAGCAATAAAGCAAAAGCTATTCGAAATAATGGAATATCGATTTTAAAAACTGCTTTTAACACAATTGTTAATCCTAACAGAACTAACAAAACTCCCCAAAATAATCCGCTAAAGAAAAAATGCATTTTCACTACTCCTCCCTTGATATTTTATCAAGTAAATTATCTATTCTTTCTCTAATTTTTTCATACGTTTCCCTGTAAAAATATATTTCCAATCCATAAGGATCATCAACATCGATTTGATAACCTGTGAATTCGGATAAAGTAAAAACTTTGTTTTCTATGTTGGGAAAATAATCCAGAAGGTATAATTTATGTTGTATCGTCATTGTTAATACCAACCAACTATCCAATATCAATTCCTCATTGATCTGGGTAGAAATATGTTTTGAAGCATCTATTTCGTTTTCTTTTAAGACTTTTTCTGAATTCTCCGAAATTTGCCTTCCTCCATTTAAAAATCCCGCAGACTTTACACAAAACGAAAGCTTGTTTTTCTGGATGAGTGTTTTTAAATAAAATTCTGCCATGGGGCTGCGGCAGATATTAGCTGTGCAGATAAACAATATCTGTGGGTTTTCAAATGACCTTTTAATATTATCAAAAGTTATTTTACCTTCCCGGATGCAAGTTAATTTCGCATCAGTACAATCAATGACCGTTGAAGGAACTGAACTTTGCGCTTTAATATCTCCGGGAATAACAGCAAAATCGAACCAATCGCTTTTCTGGTCTATAATATCTTTAACTTTCTTATAAGGAACTTCTTCAGATAGATTTATGCTGGTACTTACAATTGGCTTGTCTATCTTTTTAATAAACTCCCTGAGAAATGAACTTGTCGGGATCCTGAATGCTACCTTTTGATTTTGAGAAACTAATTTAAATTTATCTTCAGGATCATTTAATATTATGGATAACTCACCGGGCCAGTATTGCTGTAATAATCTTCTTATTTTTGGATGATATCTTATTTTGTATCTTTCCAACCAATCAATCTCAGGGATTAAAACAATATAACCTTTTCCCTGATTTCGTTTTTTTAGAATATCAATTTTTTTTACTGCAACTTCACTGAAAGCAGAGCAGCCAACGCCGAACATACTGCCAGTATGATGCAAAAAAACTGCATCTTCAAAATATTTTACTTTTGAAATTTTATCGTAAATTTTCATCCTTTTCTCTCAAATATATTGAATAAACAAAAAAAGAATGATTTATTAGGCAAGCATTTTATAAAATATTTGACAAATAAAATCAGTATAGTCTTTTTAAAATGTAAGTTTTAAATAAACCTATCCAATCGGAGTTGCGTGTTATGAAGCGAAGATATAAGGATATTATACTGCGAGCTTCGCAGTTGATTACGATGTTTTACAGCATGAAACCAATATAATAATGAGGGCAGACTTTGAACCCACTCAACACTCCGGTATATGATCTTTTCTATCATCTAAATACTCTTAATGGCTTACTATTCACTCTTGAAAATCAATTAAACAATTTTGAAAAATTTTACAAAGATTCCATTTCAAAAACATCCTTCGACATATCGAATATTTTCTCTGGGACATCCCTCGTAATAAGAGATTTAACAGAATGGCCGGAAGGTGGTTGGGCTAGATATTATCCTTCAGGTAAATTTTCATCCAAGGGTGAGGAATATTTCGAACTGATTAGAGTGTTACTGGCACGTGAGTCAGCTTGGACAGTTTCACAGGCTTATGAAGCTTTCGAAATATTTCTAAAAGATCTTTCATCAACACTTCTTTTTAAAAATCAACAAATGGCAGAAACAAAAAAGGTTAAGAAATTTAAATCAGATTCAAGAAGTAACAATATGGCTCAGAATTGCATTATTTTTTGGAGAAAGTACCTTGACTACCATTACAAAACAAACACCAAAAAGCTAAAACTCCTACGAAAAATATGCCCGGATATATCTAAAGGTGAAACAGAAAATAATCGAGTTGTTGACTTAACTGATTGGTTTATTGTGGTTGAGGAAATACGGCACAGTGCAACTCATTCCAATTTTGTAATAAAAACAAGCAGGATGAAAAACTGGTCTAAAGCCAAACGAGAAATGTTGAAAAAATATTTTCCTGGAATCAACATCGAACAAGGCTACAGACTGAATATAACAAGCGAGAATGCAAAATATTGTCTTAAGCTTTTTTCGGAATATTCATTCCAAATATACAAATTCCTTTCGATTTCGAGAGGGTATGATTGGAATATTTTGAAAAAGAAAGAAGAAAAATAGCTGTACAACAATCGCATCAACTCGTAAAGTCAAAAGCTGTGCTTCGCTTCACTTTTGGCTGCCGGTGAGCTAAGTCGTTATAGTGCTGAGAAATATGAGGTGATAAAAAATGAGTTATAATTTAATTGAAGTTGGCAAAGCACAAGCTTATTGGAACGTCTCTGGTACGCGTATTTTAAAATATACTGTTGAAATGTATCACGAAGGTCTTAATGATCATAAACTTATTTCTGCTCCAGAAATTGATATGTTGGAGAATAAAGTTAAACTTCAAGAACAGAAATGGGTTGAAAAATGGGAAAAACTTGAGCTAAAAAGCAAAATTTCTGAAGAGAAAGAAGCAAATATTGAAGAAGCTAAAAGTAGAACAGAAGAAGCTAAAAAAGCTTTAGAGGAAATAGAGAATTTGCTTATTCATACTCTATCAATAGATGATACAGTAGATTGGGAATTATTAAAAAAAACAGATAAATTTCCGGAAGAGAAGCCTAGTAAACCACCCAAGGAACCATACAAAGAATATCCTTCTCGACCAGACAAAAACTCAGAAAAATTCATTCCAAATTTTACATTCTTCGAAAAAATAATTAAATCGAAAAAAGAGCGCAAAATACAGGAATATGAGCAAAAATATTCTAATGCAATTTCAGAATGGGAAAAAGAAAAAATATTGATTAATACTTACAATACCGACATTGATAAAGAATATAAAAAACGGTTTAAAAAATGGGAAAAAGAAGTTGTTGAGTGGGAAGAACGGAAAGAAACTTATTATAATCAACAGTTAAGTTTTAATCAAAAAATTGATGAGATGAAACAATCTTATTTTGAAAAAGATATTAATTCTATTGTCGAATATTGTGAAATGGTTTTAAATAACTCTAAATACCCTGTTTCTTTTCCACAAAATTTTGAGTTGGAATATAATCCAAATAACAGAATATTAATTATAGAATATCAATTGCCATCACTCGATGTATTTCCAACGATAAAAGAAGTAAAATATATTGCAACACATAAAGAATTAAAAGAATCTTGCATATCAGAATCTCAACTTAATAAAATGTTTGATGAATCAATTTATAAAATAACATTACGTACAATTCACGAATTATTTGAAGCAGATTCTGCTAATGCAATTGAAGCAGTGTCTTTTAATGGTTGGGTTAAATCTATAAATAAGGCTACTGGTAAAGAGGAGAATAATTGTATTTTGACAATTCAGGTAAAAAAAGATGAATTTTTAGAAATAGATTTATCACGGATAGACCCTAAAATATGTTTTAAAAATTTAAAGGGAGTAGCAAGCAGTAAACTTAGTAGTCTTACACCAGTTCAGCCAATATTGCAACTTAGTAAAACAGATAAAAGATTTGTTGATAGTTATGATGTAGCAGATTCAGTAGATAATTCAACAAACCTTGCAGCGATGAATTGGGAAGATTTCGAACATTTGATTAGAGAATTATTTGAAAAGGAATTCAAATCAAGTGGTGGAGAGGTTAAAGTTACACAAGCCAGCAGAGATGGTGGGGTTGATGCTATAGCTTTTGACCCGGACCCGATTAGAGGTGGCAAGATTGTAATTCAAGCAAAAAGGTACACAAATACAGTCGGAATAGCAGCAGTAAGAGATTTATATGGCACTGTTGTAAATGAAGGAGCCACAAAAGGAATTCTAGTTACAACTGCAGATTATGGTCCTGATGCATATCAATTTGCAAAAGATAAACCTCTTACATTGTTGAATGGTTCGAATTTGTTACATTTACTTGAAAAACACGGTCATCATGCAAAAATAGATATAAGAGAAGCAAAGAAAATATTAGCAGAGCAAGAAAAAAACAAGTAGAGCACTATAACAAATCGCTGCAAATGACCGCTATTCCACTGGCGCTTCATAGTGGCAGGTGAGTTTTGGTGTTAGAATGATTGGAAATGCAACGATTTTTTCTAAACTTAATGTTGTGGAGGTAATATATGAAAATGGTAAATCTTCTAATTCTACTTTATATCTTACTTTTACTAATATCATGTAGCAATGTTAATGAACCTAATAACCCTACTACTCAAATTCTTCCAGAACCAGAAAAAGAAGGTTATGTAAATATCAGCACTGCTGAATCTATGCTTTGTGGTCAGGATACAATAACAATTAACTTAATTTCTTATCTGAATCCTATTAAATTTAACTTACCAAGATACAATGGAAATCTAAATAAGCTAGTGCTTTCAAAGAGACTGGAGAAAATGGATACAGGTGATTACACTTATAATGCAGGAGTTTACGAAGTATGGTTTAATCAAACCATTAGTGATGGTTTGCAAGATGAACTTGAAATGTTACAAAATCCAATTATTCTTTTAATTCATAATGTTACCGCTTACCTTGTTTATTTACCCATAAATGGTGCTGTTCTTAAAGCAATCTATTTTACTGCTGAATCAGAAAATGATGTTGAATACTATAGCATTTAAAAAACAAGAAAATAAGATAACATAAGAAGACAAGGATTTACAGGAGTTCCTCGTTTTCTCAGTTCAAAATGCAGGTGAATTAAGTCGGTAAATTTACACTTCTAATTACAAATTATTTCAATAAGATTTTTTCAATTGACAAAATAACTACCTCAAAAAGAAAAACATGCAAAATTAATAAAAAAAAGTTCTTTCTTAAAGAGGAGAAGTCATGAAAGATTCAATAAGAATAATCATAACAGGTGGAACATTCGATAAAGAGTATAACGAGAAAACCGGTGAACTCTATTTCTATGATTCCCACATACCCGGTATGCTTGAACTGGGAAGATCAAGGTTGAGTATTAGTATCAGAACTCTGATGATGGTGGATAGCAGAGAAATGAGTGAAGATGATAGAGAAATCATTGCCAAGAATTGTTTGAATGCCAAGGAAAACAGGATTGTTATTACACATGGAACTGACACAATGGTTGATACTGCCAGAATAATTGCAGAAATTGTGAAGAATAAAACTATTGTGATGACCGGTGCCATGGTTCCATATACTTTTGGAAGTTCGGATGGACTTTTCAATCTTGGTAGTGCGATAGCATTTGTGCAAACCCTTCCTCCGGGGATTTACATAGCAATGAACGGACGGTATTTCCCCTGGGATAATGTGAGAAAGAACAAAGAGATCTGCGAGTTCGAAGAAAGTAAATAAGTGTTCTTTTGAAATTAATTATACATTAAATTTTCATTATTCCAGATAATCGAGGGGATTTACAGGAGTTCTTCGTTTTTCGAAGTTAGAATATTTTAACAAGCATCCCCCGAAAAACAACAGTAGTTCTCTTCGTCCTTCGCAGTATGCTACGGAGAACGGAAAGGTATCCCATTGAAAAACAATAAAATAAAACACAGAAAAGTCGTCAAAAAGAAGTTGCAAAGAGATTCTACATAATATTAATTTTATTCATCATGGACGAATAGAAAATGATTAGAATTTGAAGTGCATTCTTTTTCTTAAAATCGGCATAATATAAATTGCGTTAATAAATTGGTAATAAACAAGCGTTAAGAAAAATCTTCTGTTTGAGTTGTTTTTTTTCTCTCGTATCAAAGCACCAGCTTTGATACGTATTTCATTTTTTTTGTGGGGTTGCCAAGCTGGGGCTTGGTAACCAGAGTTAGAAAATAACGAGTTAAGATTTTTTAGTGGTGTTTACCAATTTTAGTAATTTATATTCGCTGAGAGTTTTTCTTTGCTTCGTTTCTTTTGTCGGTACAAAAGAAATGAAGACCAATGCTTGCTTACCTCTGGCTTGAAATTCATAAAAATGCAACTCGATTTAGAAGAAATACTCCAGACAAAAGTTGACCTTCTTTCCGATAAAGCAATTTCTAAATATATTCGACCATATATTGAAAATGATAAAGAATTAATTTTTGAGAAATAGTATTAAAAAAATCGCTTTACTTACTATTCTAGATAATCCAGTGGATTAACCGGAGTTCCTCTTTTTCTCAATTCAAAATGCAGGCATGGCTGTTCTGTTGAACCGGTTTTACCGGACATAGCGATAACCTGGTTTTTCGAAACTTTGTCACCTTTTGAAACCAGTAGATTGCTATTGTGAGAATACAAAGAATAAAAACCATTCTGGTGGTCCACGATGATCAGTTTACCGGCTCCATTATACCATTCCGCAAAGGCAACAACTCCTTCTTCGATCGCGACTACACTTGTACCCTCTTTCGCACTTATATCAATGCCATTATTGATTGTACTAACTTTATATTCTTTACTTTTGTGTTCACCAAAATCCCTTATTATTTCACCTTTTAAGGGCCAGATCAATTTGGGAGTGGAAAATTTGTAAGTAAAGTGGTCTTCAAGAATTTCAGCTTGAAGTTTGGTAATTAATTCATCAAGGGCATCAGCTTCAGCTTCAAGTTGTTTTTTTCTTTCAATAGCAGCTTTTCTTTCTTTTTCGTATTTGGAAATGTCTTTCTGTAAAGAACCAATTTGTCCTGAATATTTTTTACTTTTCTTATTTGTTACTATCCTTGTCCATATCAGGTCTTCGTATTCATTATTTTCCTTTTTCTTGTTCTTTTCTAATGTACTCTTTTTGCCCTGTATCACATTTATTTCATCTGCTGTTTGTAGTATCAATGAAGCTATAAGCTGGCTATCTATTTTCTTTTCAGGAAAAAGGATTCCCCGGTAATGAGCGAAACAAAGTTCATTAAATTCCTTTTCGCAGAGTGAATTCAGATTGTTCAATTCGTCCATTGTAGTTCTCAAGCTTTTAATAGTTATATCAAGTTTTCCTTTTACAGTTTTCTCAGATTTCTTTAACTTCTTTATTTTCTGGTCTGTTTGCTTTTTTTTCTTTTTTGTGGAAGATAAATCTTTCTCTGTTTTCTTTTTCTTTTCATCTACTTGTTTAATATATTCCTGTTCTTTAGTTATCTTGTCACTGAGTTCTTCAAGCTGTTTTTTCTTTTCATCCAGATTCTGAGATAAAATTGGTATAGTTAATATGAACATTAGAATAAATAATATTATTTTCTTCATTTTATATACTCAGGTATTTAATTCTTTTGAAATGATTTTATGTCAAGCTGTTCTATATGACAAAGAAAAAAGGCTGATTCCAAAATCAACCTGAGAGTAAAAAATTCATTGGTCGGACAGTTCTTCCCGATCCGTTCACATAGTTAAAGAATATCGTACCGATGTTCTAGTTTCATCTTGAAAACGTAACAATTCAATATAAAACATGTTGTATTGAATTATAAAGAACACGTAAATAATTTATTTCACTGCTCTTCCGGTACCAAAATACAATCCACCGGACATACTTCCTTGCAGGCTCCGCAGTCAATACAGGCTTCAGAATCTATAAATCTTTTTTCATCAACTTCTGAGATACACTCAACCGGGCAGACTTCTTCGCAGGCACCACAATTTGTGCATTCATCTTTTGTAATTAAATAAGCCATAGAATACTACTATTTTTTCTTATCATAATTTATCAAATTTGAAACCAACCATTCTTTGATCTCATCTCTCGTTCTGTAAAAAACCTTTAACTTTTCAATGTCATTTCCTTCAAAAGTAGAAGGATCAGCAAAACTTATATAAATATTACTCTTCCCGGGGAAAAATGGACATATTCCTTTTTCACTGTCACACATAGTTACAACCAGATCAAAGTTTTCATCTTTAAATGTGTCAATGGTTTTTGAAGTGTGACCTGAAATATCTATCCCGATCTGTTTCATCGCCTTAATTGCAAATGGGTTTACCTCAGTTGAAACAATTCCTGCACTTTTCGCTTCCCATGTTTCTTTGAAGAAATGATTCACCAGACCTTCAGCTATTTGTGAGCGAGCAGAATTGTGGTTACAAATGAAAAGCACTTTCTTTTTGATAATCTACTCCGAAATTTATTTCACCTTAAGAACATCTTCGATCGTTTTCACAAACGATTCTTTAGGTAAAGCACCCATTGACATTTGAGGTTGACCTTCTTTGGGAATGAATAACAGAGATGGGATACTTCTGATACCGAAAGCTGCTGCCAGTTCCTGCTGCTCTTCCGTATTTACTTTGAATATATCCAGCTTGCCTTCATATTCTTCTGAAAGCTCTTCCAAGATGGGAGCTACCATTTTACAGGGTCCACACCAGTCTGCATAAAAATCGATAATGGCAGGTTTATCGCCTTCAAATTTCCAATCTTTGTTCTTTTCATAATCATACACTTTTTCTTTGAAGGTTTCTAAAGATAAATGTTCCGGTTTTGTCTCAGATTTTTCAGCAATTAATAATATTGCCAAAAATAGCATTATAATAACTGCATAGATTATCTTTTTCAAGTTTCCTCCCAAATCTATTTTACCTTAAGAACATCTTCTATGGTTTTCTTAAAGGTCTCTTTGGGAA
>JAGLWO010000212.1 GCA_023133395.1 Candidatus Cloacimonadota bacterium
CAGAGATATGATCAATTTGGACATGTAGGGTTAGAAGGAGCTTTTGGTGGGCATGGCTTTACCTGGGATAATTTCACACATGCCGGTGATGTAGATGATATTTTAGGTGATTTTTTCAATAACATTTTCTCCGGATTTGGCGGTAGCTTTAGCAGTTTTTTTAGTGGAGGAAGAAATACAAGAAGATCCAACCGTGGTGAAGACCTGCAAATATCACTATCATTAACTCTGGAAGATATTGCCAGAGGTGTCGACAAAAAGATAAAAATTAATATAAAGGACACCTGTGATAGATGCAGCGGAACTGGGGCAGCAGATGGCGAAGTTCAAACCTGTGGACAATGCCATGGCTCCGGTCAGGTTAGACAAATTACCCGTTCCCTTTTTGGTCAAATGCAGACTATCGTAACCTGTCCGTCTTGTAATGGTGAAGGAAAGATCATAAAAAATAAATGCCCAAAATGTGGTGGAGACGGCAGAAGCACAAAAACAAAAACTATCAGCATTAATATTCCTGCAGGTGTTTCCGAAGGGCAATATATCAGGCTTCGTGGACAGGGAAATCGTGGAATACGAGGTGGTACTTACGGCGATATTCTTGTTCTTATCCATGAAAAAGAGCACAATATTTTTGAGAGACAGGATGCTGACCTTATGTGTGAGTTTCCCATAAGTTTTTCTCAGGCTGCATTAGGTGCTGAGATTCTCTGTCCAACTCTCTCAGGGAAAGTTAAAATGAAGGTCCCTCCAGGAACTCAATCAGGAAAAATATTCAGACTACGCTCCCAGGGATTACCACATGTAAACAGTCCATATCATGGAGATCTCTTTGTAAAGGTACGGGTAATTACACCCACAAAATTAAATACAGACGAAAAAGAACTACTCAATAGATTAGGACAATACGATTCCGAGAAAAAACTCAGACCTGAAAAAAGTTTCTTCAGCAAATTGAAAAAGTTTTTTATATAACTCCTTCCCCTTTAAAAATGTGATTTTCTACAAAATTATCTAAAGACTTAGGAGAATAAATGAACACTATAATTCCAATAGAAAACATAGTCACCCAGATATATCTGATCAGAAAAGAAAGAGTAATACTTGATGCGGATTTAGCCAGGTTATACGGAGTAGAAACAAAAGTACTGAATCAAGCAGTAAAGAGAAATATAAAGAGGTTTCCTCAAGATTTCATGTTCCACCTTAGTAAAGAAGAATTTGAAAACTTGAAGTCACAAATTGTGACCTCAAGTCGGGGAGGTCGAAGAACTCTTCCCTATGCTTTTACAGAACAAGGTATTGCTATGCTTTCCTCAGTTTTGAACAGCGAAAGAGCAATTCAGGTAAATATCACCATAATGAGAGCTTTTGTTCAGATTCGTAAAATGATACAAAGTAATGAAAAATTAAGAAAAGAATTTAACAAAATGAAACAGGATTATGATTTTAAATTTCAGGTTATATTCGAAATGTTACAGCACTTAATAGATGAACCAGAAGTTGTAAAATCAAAAGAAATTGGATTCAAACCGTTGGAAAAATGATCATCTACTTCGAGTTTAATAAAATATTAATTAGATATTGGATATAAGAAGTTCAAATGCCTTGCTTCTATACACCAGAACTAAAAAAAGATGATAGAAAAATTACCATTACAGGTGAAGAATTCCACCATATCACTCATGTCTTCCGAAAAAAAATAAATAACGAAATCCTTCTCACAAATGGAAAAGGTCTCCTGGCAAAAGCTAAAATCGAAAATATAAACAAAAAGGATTTAAAGGTTCTTATTTCAGAAATCAAAGAAGAAAAACAATCAACACCAACAATTGCAGTAGCTTTCCCGCTGCTCAAAAACAAACATGATTCCCTCATAGTAGAAAAGCTCACTGAACTTGGTGTGAAAGATTTTTTTCCTATAGTCACAAAAAGAACTGTTCGACAAGCAACTAAAAAAATTATCGAGAAATTTAAGAAAGTGGCAATCTCTGCTATCAAACAGTGTGATAATGCTTTCCTGCCAAAAATCCATGAAGTATCTTCATTGAAAGAATTACTCGAAAAAATTAAAAGCTGCGATTTCCAACCAGTAGTTGCCCTGGAAATTGGAAAACACGACCTTCTGATTAAAATTGCACAAAACTACAACGAGAAACCAATTTGTATTATCATAGGTCCTGAAGGTGGATTTAATAAAAATGAAATTGACCTCTTGCTCGAGAAAAAGGTTCCAACATTCACTCTGGGAAATCATATTCTGCGAGCAGAAACTGCAGCTATAAGTGCAGTCTCACAACTTCTGGGATATTATCTAACTAACAATTCGGAATATTATTGAAATGGAAAGAGTACTAAAAATTATTATAGACACCATCAAAGGAACTCTATTTGAAAATAAAACTTACATTGTTGGCGGATATGTTCGCGACCACGTGATGGGTAAGGCCAGTAAAGATATGGACATTGTGGTTGAACTGGAAAATGGAGGAAATGAACTTGCTCAATTTCTGTATAAAAAAGGAGTATCTTCAAAACCGATATTTTTTGAAAGATTCGGTACTGCAATAGTAGGAATCAATAACCTTCAGGTAGAATTTGTGATGACACGTAAAGAGGCATATCAAAAGCGCTCCCGTAAACCCGATGTGGAAGTTGGAAGCTTAAAAGATGATGTCTATCGAAGAGATTTCACAATTAATTCTCTTATTATGAATATCGTCACAGGAGAAATTTCCGATATAACAGGGAAGGGAATTTCTGATATTGAAAATAAAATTATCCGCTCAACTTCTGACCCGGAAATAATTTTTGGAGAAGACCCGCTCCGAATGCTGCGTGCTGTTCGTTTTGCTGTTCAACTGGATTTTGAAATCGAAAAGGAAACTGAAACAGGAATTAGAGAAAACGCAGATAAATTAGAATTCATCTCTTGGGAAAGAAGAAGAGACGAACTTTCCAAAATGCTCCTTTCCAACCAACCTTCAAAAGCAGTTCAAATGCTAATAGACTTCAATCTGATGAAAAATCTTATCCCGGAAATCTATGAAATAATCGACCTGGAGAACAAAAAACCAGATGATCTCGATGTCTTTACTCACACTTTAAAAGTTCTGGATACTGTTCCACCTCAATTGAACCTGAGACTCGCTGCTTTACTCCACGATATAGCTAAAAAGCAGGTTCGGATAAAAACAGATACAGGATTTGAATTCCCCGATCATGAACCACAAAGTGCTATAATAGCAAAAGCTATCCTGAAACGCTTAAAATTCCCCAATTATATAATAAAAGATGTTTCTCTTCTAATACGAAATCATGCACGACTGAATCATTTGGAAAAAAACTTTGAACTTCTTAATACGAAATTCACAATGAAGTTAGTTTCCGAGTTGGGAGATAAACTCGACCTGCTTCTGGAGTTCATTCATATAGATAAGAACTGTCACAAACCCGAGTACAACAAACCTGATTTTATACCTGAAATTAAAAAAAGAATAGACAAAATAAAAAATAAATTTAAGGAAAGAACCATACCGGTTACAGGGAAAGATATCATGGATTATTTTAAAATATCTTCAGGAGAAAAAATTGGCGAAATCCTAAAAATGGTAGAGAATATATGGTATGAACACCCTGATTGGAGCAAAAAAGAAATTTTAGATAAAATAAAGTTGGAAAAGAAATGGGTTCTGCAAAATTAAAAATTTGTCTTTCTGAGGATGAACTTACAAAGTCATTCGACGAAGAATCTCATTATAAGTGGAGATCCTTCATTTGTTACAGCAAGTTCCCGAAAGTTTTCGGGATCAGGATGACAAAAACAATCTATTTTGCAGAACTCTTTTGAAAAAAATAATTAGCCCGGCTTCTCTGTACCACTCGTGAGTGGTCAGATACGCCGTGACAGCCCTCCTGCGCTATCTCCTTTGTTAAAACTTTGGAGATCAAGAAAGCTATGGAGGACAAGGAGGAAAAAATGAAAGAAAGCAAAGTTACCAAAAAAGTTCGTGAAGGGGTGATTAAAGCCTATCATGCAGGAGAAGATGTGGTAAAGGTGGTAGGCTCTATCACTAAAGAAATTATTAAAACAACTAAAGATGAAGACCTGAACACTAAAGAAAAAGTTCAAACCCTGGCAAAAGAAGCTCTGCAAGGTGCTAAAGAAGGATACAAGAAAGCTAAACCACCAACTAAAGAATTTGCAAAAAAAGCAAGTAAAACCATCGTAGAAGCTATTAAGGTAAATGCTCCTAAGGTTGCACACTTTACCAAAGATGTTTTTGAAGGTTTAATTGAAGGTACGAAAGATCTCTTCGATGAAGGAAAACAAAAAGAAGAAGAAGAGGAAAAAGTAGAAGAAAAGAAAAAAGAAGAATAAAATAACCTTGAGGTTCTGGGTTTAAGGTTTTGGGTTTAAGGTTCTGGGTTTAAGGTTCTAATCTCCCTCTCCGTTTGGGAGAGGGTTGGTTTATCAGAGCGTATCCAGCAAGTGCCGAACTACAGAGAATGGATAGAGTTACAGCTATTTTTGAAGCAAAATCACTCCGATTAAATTGGAGTGCTACTTCATTTATAAATATAATACTGCAAATCAACTTCTTCAATATGACTTCTTGGAATTGTTACTAACCAATTTTGTAAAGACTCAAGTGCTGTTTTATAATCAGAACCAATCTGGAGATTCACCGGTTCTTTTGTAGCTAAAATCTTTACAATCTCAGTATCTTCTTCTTTACCCGGCAATAAACCAACCTTGAATTTTATCCCCAATGATTTGTCTTTCTCGTCTGGTAATTTAAAAACCTGATTTGCTTTTACAAAATTATCTTTCCTGTATTTGTTTGGAAAAATAGTTATTACATTTTCATCTGACATTATGTTTAAAATCGTTAAATAGCAATCTTTAGAAGGAATAATTTCTAATTCAAGCACATCTCCTTCTTTAAAATAATCTTTATTCAATGTAGCTTCTAATTTAAAGAAAGGATCTCTTTCTCCTTCCTGTTTGCCAACCTTTACTTTTACAGTAACACTTTTATATAAAATGTTATTTTGGGTTATATTCTCTTCTTTCAGAATTTCCTTTTTTAGGATTACGCCCTGTGAAGTTTGGTTAGTCAATTTTGAGAAATGATCGATAGTAACTTCACACCCGCTTTCAACCTCGATTAATGAAGTTCTTCCTGTAACTTCGATGCCGGAAAATTGTTCGATAGCAGTTTGACAGGCTTTTTGAATTGCTAATTTTTTAGCTTCCTGCGGAGTAATATTTTCGATTACAACAGAAGAAGTAACTTCAAACCAGCCATCACCAAGTTCATTGATCTGTGGAACTAAATTTTGTGCAAAACATATTGAAGAAAAAAATAGGAAAAAAAATAACAAATATTTCATAAGAAATTCCTTTCTTTCACCTTTCAAGCATGTAAACCTTGCGGATGGCTGAAAGCCTCCGCAATGGTTGAACCACCCATCGTCTCTCATCTAACATCTCTCCAACCATTCGCAAGGTATTCGACCATTGCGAAGGTTTCAGTTAATATTCTCCATAATTTTTTCTGCAATAAACTCAATAAATTCTTTGACCTTCGGGATCAGTGGTTCTATATCTTCAGCAGCAATAAAAAAAAGATCTTTATAATCGCATTCCTGACGAGATTCAAATAGATCATTAAACAGAATTCCATATTTCTTGGGCACGATCCCTGTTTTAATGAATTCCTTATTAAATATCGCTTGCACTCCAGTATGTTTTGCTGAGGAATAATTATATTTCATTAATAATGCATTTACAGCATAAAATGAGGCATAATATAATCTGTTGGTACAACTATTATATTCTTTTGCTTCTGCTGCGATTTCTGCCACCTTCAAAGCTCCGCGAGCACGTTCTAATCTATATTGAAGATAATCTATTGTATAATCACTCATATTATCTCCTTAGCTTGCATTACATTTTTATAAAATGGTGAAAACTGATTTCTCTCGGAGCTCCATTCTTCTTTTTCATAGAAAATTGCACTGACTATCTCTCCGGTCTCTAATTCGATATCATATAATTTATGTCGCAGATTCGATTTATCTTTACTCTCAATATGCCTGGAAAGTAATATTAAGAAATCCCAATCGGAATCTCTGGAGAAATCTCCTCTCACTCTTGAACCATAAAGAATTACAGTGGCATTCTTATCAAATTCATAAATTGCTCTTTTTATACGCTGGAATAATTTTTGTTTATTCATAATAAATTCCTTTTTCAGTATTAGAGTTTTGATGTCAATAATTTATCAAAATCCTGTTTTCATCATCAGTTATCAATTGTGGTGTCTGTTCACGATCCAGAAAACCTGCTGTTTCAGAAACATTTTGATGAATATAATCTCCCAGTTCTTTGATGGAAAGTTTATTGTCTTTATTCAGGTCAGCTTCGCCCTGCAATCCTTTCATCATAAAATATGAGAATAACCCGTGTTTTTTCTCTGGCCACGCAGAGGATATCTCTTTACCGCTTGTTGCGGAAAATACTGTAATACCATGTGCAGCAGGTCCTTCTACTTCGATAAATATGGGACGGGCATCTGCAAGCAGCATCTCACTTTCTCTGTTTGCACCACTAAAACAGGCATCCAGAAATACGGTTACAGATTTCGCTTTCAGGTCAGCCAGATTTGAATAAATCCTATCCATTTCATAACCTGTCTGCGAAGCATAATTCGGATCACCATCATAGGGAATTAGATAAGCTTTGTTTTGTTTGATATCCGGTGCACCATGTCCTGCATAATAAAAGTATATTTCAGTTTTCCCTTCTTTCACTCTCTTATACAGCCAGCCACCTTTGGAAAATACTTTATCGAACTCGGCTTTACCAACATCCTCGTTTGTCTTAAAGTAAATGTTGCTTTCTTTAATCCCAATAGTTTTATTTAAATACTCTTTTACAAAATTTGCATCACGGGTGGCATGAGTTACACTGGAAACATTTTTATAGCTTTCGATCCCAAAAATTATTGCAAGTGCATTTTCATTTATTTTTGATGTTTGAGGAATATCTTGTTCGATATCAATAGATAGACCAGTCACATCAATTATATCTATTTTAACATCTTTCCCAACAAACACAATTGGTTCTAATTGTTTTTGGGTTTTCTCAAGTTCAAGAGTTATATTATCCTCGATTGAAAATTGCGGTCTTTTTTCTTGTATGTTTAAATTTATATTTACAATATCCTGTACCCGTTTATTTGTAGAAATCGTAAAAATAATATCTTTTGATTCACCTGATTCTAAATTACCAAGTTCAAATTGTTTTTCTGAAATTATAAAAAGATTCACAAGACGGTCTTCAATTACATCCAAAGAAACATTTTTCGCTTTTCCCTGTCCTTTGTTTTGAATCCTGATAGTAATATCAGCAGTTTCACCTTTGGATATTTTACCATCTCTATTTGCATCATCTACTCCAAAATCTACTATGTGCAAATCTGGTTTATGCATTGCTCTTGTTTCTGCTGTAAAAGTTAAAGGAGATGGTTCGAAACCCTGTTCTTCAAGAAATAAAATTTTAAATTCTACACTTCCACTTTCAATATTTTCCGGAACGTTTAATTTGAATTCGGATGAAATTGATTGCTGTGGTAAAATTTTATCTATTGTATTGGAAACATCATAGTATAATGTAGCTCCTTCTTGCTGAAATAAACTGATTCTTGTCTTTTTTGCGGGACCTTTTCCTGAATTAGTTATAGTAACCTGGATAATTGCTGTCTCTTCTGCATCGAGATAACCTTCACCACTTGGTTCAATAAGTTTAACAGATGCAGATATATTCGGAGGATTTTCTACTGCTGTTTCAACATAAATTGGAATTTCCCCTTCCCAGGGAATAATATCATCAGTTTTGGTGTTTATTAAAACAAAGTCATCTGTAACTGTTTCCCATGTTCCATTCAAAGTTGGTTTATATATTTTTTGAACTGAATAATCACCAATGCTTTCCTTAAAATTCTTTGCTTGATTTATTGGAACTACTAAATCTCGTTTATGTGTACCAGAAATTGTAAGAGTAAAAATTTGCTTATCCGAATTATATTTTGAAATATTATAATCGAAATTTTTTATAAACTCAATATTTGTAATATCTTCTTTAATTTCTTGTAGAATTTTATATCTCTTAATTTCATGTTGTTCTTTTGTTAATCTAACATTCTGTTCATATTCAGCAAATACCTCATTTTGTCTTAGTTTATCTTTATTAATTCTTTCTTTATATTGTTTCGTTGTCTCAAATTCTCCTTTGGGTTTAAATAACAACGACAATTCTTTATTTTTTTTTCTATAAATTTTATTAAAATCATATGATTTATCATATTTTTTTTTATTATTGATTACTATTTTGTATTCTTTCAAATTTTGTGATTTGATTTTATTAAATAATATGTCTGAAATTATATTTTTATTTAGTAATTTTATTCCGTAATGTTCAAATTTTATATCATTAGGAAAAAGAAATCTATCTTGGTTTTCAATTCTTAGATTATATAAATCATTTACTGGAATCTTCTCTTCAGAATGATAAGTAATTATTAAAGGTATTGAAAATATTGGAATCACTGAAAGAAAAACCCATTTTGATGATTCAAAGCCGTACTCTTTCTGGGTATAAAATCCACCAATTAATGCTAGGGCTCCCCAAGGAATTCCATATGCTAAACCATCTAATATCCAAGTAGAACCTCTTTTATATTGTGTTTTCTTATATTCAAAATATAAATTGTAAAATGACTCATTTTTATCATATACTTTAATAAATAATTTTGAATTCAAACTTACGTCTTTATTTAGGTATAGGGGGATTTTAGGTAATTCAATATTTTCTTTAGTTGGTTCAGTTGAGTACAATCCTTTGCCATTTAACATATAAAATATTAATGAAAAACATAGTATTATCTTGCTAATATCTTTCATATTTTTTCTCCAATTTACTATTTAAATTTTTAAAAAAAAAACAGAAGCGGTGTTATCAAAAAAATCCTGCTCAAATGCCTAAGAAATTTATGTTTTCTAATTATTTTTGCCAGACATGGACTGTATTGATAATAAATTTTTATCATTTTCTTACCAAACTTTTTCTTTCCTAAAAAATTATCTCTAAAGTTTCTTAACTCTATAACATCAGGATGATCATAATTACTATATGTGGCAGTTGCTACAAAACATCCTTTCTTGTCTGATTTTGGCAGCATTCCTATTTTAGGAATAGAAAGATTTAGTTTTTTTCTTTCTAAATCATAAAGTGAATTCTCTATAATAGATTTTTGTTCTTCATTCAACTCATCATATTCATGTGCATCTCTTACTGCCCTTACTATTTCATCAGGTATCCAACTGTCAATACGTAGTATTTGTTCCTCGCCTTTAAGCAAGTACTTAATCAATAAGTCCTGTCGAGTATCAGAAGCAGCAGTTTGTATATCATAATGAAGCAAATTATACATTGGTATATTTATAAGGCTTCCTCCACTATAGCAAACAATAATTCTATAATTGGTCAATAACGAACCATTACTAATAGCGACAACAAGTCCTTCACCCTTCAATACTGGATACTGAGCTAAATTATCTATAGCTTTTACTATGAATGACGAATTCCAACATGTATTGACCAATTCTTGTAAGCTTTTATTTTTATTTTCTCTCCAGAAAGCATAAGGTGCTAACAAGATTTTATGAAAAGAATTCCAAAAATCTTCTTTATTAGCAACATACAAATCAATTTGTTTTTGAGTTAATTCATCTACTCTCATTTTGCACTCCTTCGTTTAATAAACCGTAAAGTTTACATCTGTTTTTAACACCAAAGTCTGTATAAGTTTCATTAATAAATTTTTCTATCTCATCCTTTTTCCCACCCTTTCTTAATTTTTCACCATCTTTATAATACGTTTTGTATTTTTTTATCGTAGGTATTTTAATGTTGTTATACAATTTTTTTATACTTTCTCTTTTTTTTTTACATTTATTTTTTTTGAATAATATACTTAAGAAAATAAGTTCTCTATCTTTACTTGGATAATTGCATAAGTTTGTGTGTTGAACAAAATATCTATAATTTTTCATAATGTATTTATCCCATTCGGGCTTATCTATATTGGGTTGCAATCCAACTCTTGGTGCTTTGTAAACAGCTATTTCGTTTTGTGAATCTATATTTTTTTTATCCAAGTGTAATATATCGTTTTTATCCAAGTGTAATATATTATTTTTATTAAAAACGCGTTTTCCCTTTATTATTTTTTTTAATCTATTTTTATCTTCTTTCGATTTAATTACTTCAAATATTTTTTCAACTACTTTACAAGGACCTTCTGAATAATTATCGTTTTCATTTGTTTTGTTTTGATTATATTTTTCTATTGCTCTAATTAAAATACCACCATAGACTTTACAGTTTTTTCCTTTTCCAAAGGTGATATCCAAACCACCTCTTCCTTTTCTGTGGAAATACCATTGTGCATTTAACCTTTGACGATAATGTCGATGAGTGTATGGGTCTGGATGGTAATTATTACAGCATTCATCGTTGTAATAAAACTCAATTTCTGTAATTCGATATTCATTACAGTTGATTTTCAGAAGATAATTATTTAGTATTTTTTCTGCTATTTTATTAAATGAACATTCGATTTTTTCCTGATCTGAGAAATTCAGATCGCTAAATAAATCATTTGTTTTGCTCATTCTCGTATCTACTCTTCCAATTTACATTTCACAAGACGAAACCCAACGCTGTAGTAGCAGTCGTCTGGATTAAGGCCACCGCGAAAAGCAACCCGGCTGCGGGAGGGACCGCGGAGCCAACAACCGCCGCGCAAAACACGATTGCTACCGCTATCGGGTCCTTTCGGATTATTCATGGGACTGCTTTTATAATAATTAATATAGGAATACCAGTCATTACACCATTCCCACACGTTGCCGCTCATATCATAGATACCAAGTTCGTTTGCTTGCTTTGTTCCCACTTTATGAGTTTTCATACCTGAATTGATATTATACCAGGCTACGTCGCCGAGGTTATTTGAACCAGAATATTTGTAGTCTTCGACTAAGCCTGTCCTTAGAGTAGCCAAAGGGCTCAGACTTGCAGATTGTCTTTTATTTCCACCTCTTGCTGCATATTCCCATTCCGCTTCAGTTGGTAATCTTCCGCCTTTCCATTCACAATATGCTTTTGCTCCATACCAGGTTACTTCAATAATTGGACAGTTTTCTTGGTCAGCATATTTATTTCCTTTGAAATAAAATTTTCCGGAAACCAAGAACCAAAAACCTTTTTTATAATCAACAGCACAATCTTCGCCATTCATATCAATGTATTCTTTTCCTCCAAAACTGCCATTTGGAGAAACTCCTTTTGAGTTTAAGAATTCAATATATTCTTTGTGAGTCACTTCATATTTCCCGATATAAAAATCGTTAACTGTAACTGTGTGAACAGGTTTTTCATCACTTTCTCTCTTATTGCTTCCCATCTGGAAAGTGCCGCCTTTGACGAAGATCATTTTGTCGAGAGACTTTTCTATAGATTGCCTTTTCTTCTCTACTTCTGCTCTATAATTTTCCATTTGTTCCCGCTGTTCTTTAATATAATTGATAAAAATTCCAGCAAATATTATTATCGTTAATACCACCAAGCCAATAATAATTTTACGAACTGTTGATTTTTTCATTTTTAGGCTCCTTCATTTAATAAACCGTAAAG
>JAGLWO010000213.1 GCA_023133395.1 Candidatus Cloacimonadota bacterium
AACTCATTCGACATATCAAATGATAAATTATTAAAGCAGTTCTTTTCAGAGAATACTGAAATTGATCTTGGTTATATAATAATCGATGTGGAAGATGCAAATGTTCCTGAAGATATTTCATTTAGTAAAGTTGATTGGTATTTTGAAAAAAATAAACCTAAATATTTAATCCAAAAAAAAGTTAAATTAAAACTATTTGTAGTTTTAAAAGAAGAATTTAAAGAGATAGTTAAACCACGAGTAAATCCAATTCTGAAGTCCATTGTTAATGAAGATACAACTCTTTCGCATTATGATATTGAAAAACTGGAGAATTCAATTCTTGAGGAAGAAATACAAAAGATGGCTTATAATAAAGCCATACAGATAATTGAAATGCTGGAAAATGGAGAAAAAATAAACTATCCAATATTAGAAACTTCTTATTTAGGTGCAGATGATAAGCTGGGAGAATTACCTTCTCAGATACTCGAAAGTGCTTTTGAAATGCGGAAAAGACAATTCTCCGAACCAATAGACTTTGGAGAAGGTTACTTAGTTTATTTCGTGGTTGATAAGAAAAAATTTAAACGTAAAGATACTGGAAATATTGCGAATGAGATCTGGAGATCCTTCATTTCCAAAAAAAAGAGTAAGACAAATTCTAAAAACTACAGGGAATATTTCGAGACTCACATCGATAAATTTATCATCCCGGCAGCAGTTATAACAAAAATCGAATTTTCTAAGCCAAAATTCTTCTCAACAGAAAGTAAGTCAGAGTATCAGGACAGAATTAAAAAGTTGATTATAGAGAATTTTCACAATGAAAATGCTCTCCGATATATTATCGAAGATTTCAATCTTAAAGGATCCACTAAAATAATTTACTTAGATAAATTTAGTAATGAAGATATCATAGATGGTTTGCTCGTTCTCAGGATAAACCAGGGGGAAGATTATGGTTTCCTTACTACTGCAAATTCAGTTATCTTCTATAAAGTCAATTCCTTTTTCCCTGAATATATCCCCCGATTTAAAAGAATAAAATCCCAACTTCATAGAATAATTGAAGTTTCAAAGGTAGATACCAGCGATTATAGAACATATTACGATTCACATAAAAAAGATTTCAAAACAGCGGATAGCTTACAATTGGGTTATGTGGTCTTCCCTATTGCAAAAACATTAAAAGGTCTTTCTGTTACGTTATCCGATTCAGAAATTCACCAGAAATATCAGAAGAATATCGATGCTTTTTATAGAGAGAAATCCGTTAAATTCAATTATATCTACACGAAAAATTTAGAACTGGCAGAAAAAGTCAAAGATCAAGCTGAATCAGATTTAGATTTTTCACTCTTAAAACTATGTTTCGGGCAAGGACATTCACTTCCACAAAATACAATAGTCGAAACCAATGAACTGCCCGATGTTATCAAAAAGACACTCTCCCGACTTTCCGACAATTCATTTTCCAAACCTGTACAATATGACAATGGTTGGTTTGTTCTTTATAAGATTCGCAGTTACAGCACTGGCGTAATTCCCTATAATGAAATCAAATATAAATTGAGACAGGAAGAGATTCTCAGTATCACTGATAGCATTGCTTATAACAAAGCCAGAACAGTCTTTGATTCAACCAGTTATTTTTCACAACTTCATAAATTTGTAGATGAGAACCAGATATTTAAAACAGAGTTCCAGGATGCAAAGTGTGAATTTGACAAGCTGGGTTCTCTAGATGAATACAGAAAAGACCTGATGAGAATGTGGAGAAATGAAAAATATACCAGTATAATCAAAACAGATGAAGGTTATGCAGTGATTTTCCTGTTGAAAAAAAGGTCTGCAAAACAACTCTCATTTGAAGAAGCTTTACCTGAGATTGAGGAAATCTTTACAGCCAAAAAACGGTTTGAATCAGCAAAAGAATTTATATCCAAATTGAGAAATAAAATTGCAAAGGGATGTGATCCTGATTCTCTATTATTTTACCTGGGTGGGTGGAAACAAGCTAATGATCTCACTCTAAATAGTAAAATCCCCGGGGTAGATTTCAGTAAGATAATCCTGGAAGATATTTTAAAACGTGAAGAAAGTTACTGCAGTCCTGTATTTCCTATTAGCCAGAACCAATTACTTTTTTATTACATTTACCGCTTAAAACGTCCTACTCAAAATGAATTTTATGCTCAGAAAAATAAATTCAAACAAAAAATTATAAACAGAAAGTACAATAAATGGCTTCAACAATATAAAGTGCAGGTTGGAGTAAAAATAAAATACTAAGTTTGACTAAATTATGTGCAATAATAAAGTTGTAAGTAAATGAATATTGTAAATTTTCTAAAAGCATTCTGGAGGTAAAATGGCTACCAGTAATTATCAGAACCTGCTGGATAATCTCTACGAAGGTGTATATTATGTTGATACAGATAAAAGGATAAAATATTGGAGCAGGGGAGCTGAAAGAATTACCGGTTATAAGAGTTCTGAAACAATCGGAAAACTCTGTTCTGATGATATTTTAA
>JAGLWO010000214.1 GCA_023133395.1 Candidatus Cloacimonadota bacterium
ATCCGTAACTTTTTCAATCGAATGATCACCCGTTAACTGACTGATCGCTTGTCTGGCATTTTCTTTTAATTTTTTACATTTCATACAGCCGGAACCCAAAATTTTAATGATCATTTTATTTCTCCTTTTTTTAGAAAAATGTTCCAAAAATTAATCCTGAAAACGTTGCCATTATCACAACTGTAGAAACAAAAACCAAAGTCTTTTTAGTTCCCAGCACACTGCGGATCACCAGCATATTGGGAAGAGACAGAGCCGGACCTGCCAGCAGGAGTGCCAAAGCGGGACCCTTTCCCATACCGTTTCCAATTAAACCTTGCAGGATGGGAACTTCTGTAAGAGTAGCAAAATACATGAAAGCGCCGCTGATCGATGCAAAGAAATTTGCCCAGATCGAATTGCCGCCAACCAACGTAACTATCCAACGGGATGGAATTAATCCCTCGTGACCGGGTCTTCCCAAAAATGAACCGGCAATCAGAACTCCTATAAACAATAAAGGTAAAATTTGTTTTGCAAATCCCCAGGTAGAAGAGAACCAGTCTCCCAGCTCACCTTCTGATGTGCTGGTAAAATATGAAAGCCCGATTATTCCAACCACAAATGTTATCATCGGGTTTCCTTTGAAAATCATATGAGCCAAAATAACAGCACCTGCTGTAATCAATATCTTCCACAATTTCATTTTGAATATTCGATTGAGGATAACACCGAAGGCAATTCCGAGAATTGCAGTAATGATCCATTTTGCGTTATAAATTGCAGCCCATAATCCTGCATCTATAGAAAGTTTTCCCCAATTTGCAAAAATAAGGATGAGAACCATGATGCCAAAATGAATAACTTCCTGCCAAAGTGGACGAGAAACATCAGGTTCGGGCATTAAGAATTGTTGTCCAACCTTTTCCTGCTCTTCTTTACGGAATATGAAAGCCATTATCAAACCAATTACCACACTAAATATAATTGCCCCGATTGCACGCGCAATTCCAAGTTCCATTCCCAGGACCCGTGCAGTTAAGATAATTGCCAGAACATTGATGGCAGGACCGGAATATAAAAATGCAGTTGCCGGACCAAGACCTGCTCCCCTTTTATAAATTCCGCTGAATAACGGCAAAATAGTGCAGGAACACACAGCCAGAATTGCACCTGAAACCGATGCTACCGCATAAGCCATGATTTTGTTAGCTCGCGCTCCCAGGTATTTGATAACTGCTGCCTGACTGATGAAAACGCTGATCGCTCCCGCAATAAATAAAGCAGGCAATAAACACAGGATTACATGTAATTGTGCATATTCCTTGAGCATGTGCAAAGCTTCCATTATTGCATTTTGGAATCTTATCGATTTTACAGGTAAAAAGAAAGAAAGTAAAAATACGCCAATCATTAACAGCAGAACTTTCCATTCATCTTTCCATTTCATCTAAACCTCGGTTTATTCAATCATTTCTTTTGTAGAATCAATGTTGGATTGGATCACGTCTAACACACAACTGAAAATGTTGAGTACACAACTGCATTGCAGGTTGTAATATACCATATTAGAACGCTTCTCTGCTGATATTATCCCGGCATTTTTAAGAATAGATAAATGTTTGGATACGGTTGAAATGTCCACTCCGATCATTTCCGTGAGTTCGCATACACAGTGTTCCTTTTCGTTTAATTTATCTATTATGAACATTCTCGTTGGATGCGCCAGAGCTTTACTAATTTTAGCCATTTCCTGGTATTTAGCATTGATTTTATTTGCCATTTCTACACCTCATTGCCTATTTGGCAAAACTGCCAAATAATGTCAAATAAAAAAAGCAGGAATTGCTATAAGAATTATTTAAGTTAAGATGAGAATCCGATTCGAATACAAGCAAAGAAATTAGTAGATTATTTCATTAATACCATTTTTTTGACAATTTCACAACTAGAATTTTTAATTCTATAAAAATAAATACCTGATGAAACTGGTTCTCCAAAGTCATCATTTCCATTCCAGGCTACTGAATGCTCTCCGGCTGAGAGCTGATCGCTGATAAGGGTTTTTACTTTTTGTCCTTTAAGATTATAAATCGAAATTTCAACCGGGCTGTCTTCTGGAAGCTGATAGTATATTGTTGTTTCAGGATTGAAGGGGTTGGGATAATTCATAACATCAAGTAAGGGTGAATTAAAAATAAAATCTTCTGATAATATTAGGTTATTTGAATAACCAGGAGTTGGATTCATTTGACACCAGTTGTTACTTCCATCTGGTTGTCTTCCGAAAGAAATATCAATAGCTTGTTCTTCGAAAACAATAGAGTCAATTATTGATGTTAAATCATCTGTATATAGACCTATTTCTTCTCCATTAACAGATAGTTTAATATCCAGATGAAGTACACCATCTTCTATATCTTCATCAGCCCAGAGAAGTAAAAACTCTCCAGGCTGGATCGTTGTGGAATCAGGTTGAGTATCAGGTATTTTCCATTTTGCCGGATCTGATAAATCATCGGTTATGTACATTCCTCCAATATCTACAGGATAAATATCTGCATTATAAATTTCTATCCAGTCATCATAATCACCCTGAGGATCTGCTATGGTTTCACGATTACTTGCCATGAATTCATTAATATAAATTGTAGGTGGTATCTGCATAGGTTGAATCTGGAAATCATACAATGAAGCAGTAGCATTATGTCCAGCATCATAAAAATACATCTCCAGAAAAATATTATTTAGCTCATTAACTGTAATAAGCAACCAATGATGGCTATCATAAGATAAAGGAGGATAAAAAATTCCTCCAGTATCACCTCCAGCACCTGAAGTTGTTAGATAATAAATTCCATCCAGATCATGTCTATAGTAATCGTGATGATGCCCATTAAAATCAGCTACAGCTTCATAAAAGCATAAACTATCGTGAAATGCTTCATAACCCATGTTCCCAAAGCCCCCACCATGGTGATCTCGAATGATTGACACATGATTAAATGCAAATTTGTTTTCCGGACCTGTACTTAACCAAACACCCACAGAATCCAGTTGAGTTTCATTTATATGATAATACAAATTATTTGGATGTTGAACATCATTAATTGCAATAAACCGGCTGTTCCCATAATCAAAATAGTAGTCAAGTTCTGGACCCACATAAGTCATATAATATTCAAAAGAATAATTACCATAGAATTCATGGTTTCCAGGAAGCGAATAAAATGGAATCCCTGTTGTATCCATCCAATCTGAAATGCATCCACTATAAGCTATATAACCTAATTCAGAACCATATTCGGTTAAATCTCCACAGATAATTACAAAAGTTGGTGGAACAGTAAGTTCAGCAATCTGTATTAATATTTCAAGAAATGTTTCGTTAAGAAGTTGACCATCATATGGCTGGCAATCACCCATTACAATAAAAGAAAATGGGTAAGAAACCTGCATCTGCGAAAG
>JAGLWO010000215.1 GCA_023133395.1 Candidatus Cloacimonadota bacterium
TCGGAGTAATAATTATCTCTACTCGTGGAAAATTACTGGATCTACATTTTGAAAATCCTTATGGAGTATTTCTGGCATTGTTCAGTTCTATCATCTGGGCATTGTTCTTTATTTATAATATCAAAGACAGACGGGATACAATAGCAAAGCTTTTTTTAAGTTTTACTTTTGGGTTTATTTTTACTTTTATTTTGTTCGTAAAAGATCTTCATATACCCGATTGGAGAGGATTAGCAGGAGCTATTTATATTGGTCTCTTTGAAATGGGAATTACTTTCGTGGTCTGGCTAAAAGCTTTGAAATTATCGAGGACTACTGCTCAGGTTAATAATCTTATTTATTTGACACCTTTTTTATCACTTTTATTTATTAATTTTATAGTTAAGGAAATGATAGTTTTTTCAACTATTATTGGCTTGATTCTGATTGTAACCGGTATTGTTTTCCAGGAAAAGATTAAAATAAATTATACTAAAAAGTAATGTCTTTCTGCCTGCCAAGCCGAAATAATATGTAGGCTGGAGGAGTCTTTTAGCTTTGCAAACGACTGTGTCCAGCGTAGCTTTAGCGAAGACGGAAGAATCTCTTGGATTGACATTCAGCTTCACTTCTGGTATAGGACAGAATAAATTTATAGGAGATAAAAGATGATCATTTCAATAAATCCGGCAAATAATAAAGTGATTAAAGAATATATCGAATTAACTCCTGATGAAGTAAAATCAAAAATAGACAAAGCTCATACTGCTTTTTTAAATTGGAAAGAAACAAGCTTCGAACATCGAGCAAAACTGATGAAAAATGCTGCAGAAATTTTAAGAAATAAATCTAATGAATTTGCTCAAATCATGACACTGGAAATGGGGAAACTTCTGCGAAGTGGCAAAGCAGAAGCAGAGAAGTGCGGATGGGTATGCAGGTTTTATGCAGAAAATGCAGAAAAATTCTTATCTCCTGAGGAAATAAAAACCGAAATGAGTAGCAGCTTTGTTACGTTTAATCCTCTGGGTGTTGTGCTGGCAGTGATGCCATGGAATTTTCCTTTCTGGCAGGTTTTTCGGTTCGCAGCACCTGCACTGATGGCTGGTAATGTCTGTATCTTGAAACATGCATCGAACGTTCCCGGCTGTGCCCTGGCAATCGAAGAGATATTTCAGGAAGCTGGATTCCCGAAAGATGTCTTTCAGACATTATTAATAGGAAGCAGACAGGTTGATGCTGTCATTGAAAATCCACATGTGAAAGCTGTAACAATTACTGGCAGCACACCTGCTGGAAAAGCAGTTGCCACTAAAGCCGGGGAAATGATAAAGAAATGTGTTCTGGAACTTGGTGGCAGCGACCCATATATAATTCTGGAAGATGCCGATATGGAAATGACTGTGGAAAAATGCGTTATCAGCAAACTGATAAATTCCGGACAAAGCTGTATTGCTGCCAAAAGGTTTATAGTTGTGGATGCTGTTCGACAAAAATTTGAAGCCCTTTTTCTGGAAAAAATGAAAAACCAGGTCATTGGTGATCCCACAGATCCCGAAACTACCATTGGTCCCATGGCAAGAACCGACCTTCGGGATGAACTACACGAGCAAGTTATACAGAGTATTAATAAGGGTGCCAAATGTCTTCTGGGTGGATATATCCCCGAAATTGAGGGTGCATATTACCCTGCAACTGTTTTAACCAATGTAACAAAAGGAATGCCGGCTTATGATGAAGAACTCTTCGGACCCGTTGCTGCTATTATTACTGCAAAGGATGAGAACGAAGCAATAGAAATCGCCAATGATACAATATTCGGTTTAGGTGCCGCTGTGTTTACTTCCAACATCGAGAAAGGAAAAAATATCGCTACAAATCTCCTGGATGCAGGCTGCTGCTTTGTTAATGACTTTGTGAAATCCGATCCTCGTTTACCTTTTGGTGGCATTAAAGAAAGTGGTTTTGGCAGAGAGCTTTCGCATTATGGAATAAAGGAATTTGTTAACATTAAAACGGTGTGTGTGAAATAATACAAAACAAACCTTGAAAAAGTTTACATACAGCGGAACTCTCTCAAATAGACTTTTTCAACGGTTTTTACTGTCACTCCCAACTGTGATCGGGAGACCGGAGAAAACGGATCATTTCAATAATAACATACGCTTAACAGATTCTTGATCGCCTGCTTTTAATTTATATAGATAAATTCCCGATGCAACAGATTTATTATTACTATCTTTACCATTCCATATTACACTTCTCGTTCCTCCCGATAAATCGGGATTTGGGAATGGATGAAGTGTTCTAACCTTTTGTCCTTTGATATTATAAATTATAATCTTCGCGTTCTCAGCGTCCTCTGCGGTGAGATTAAACGAGATCGTTGTTTCTGGATTAAATGGGTTAGGATAATTAGAGAGATGTGTTGCCATTACAGATGGACTCGGATTTTCTTCATCAGCAGTTACGCCTTCATTGTAATATAAGTAAGCAGCACCAGTACGATTATTTACATAATTAGCACCAACTAAAATGTAACAACCTCCAAAAGCAACTGAATATCCAAATTGATCACCGATTTCACCATTTGATGGGATAAGTTGTGTTTGCTCCAACCATATGTCATCCTCTTTATGAAAAACAAATGCAGAACCGATTTGATAATCACTCCAACCTGCAGCTCCAATAATAAGATTGTCTCCATCTAGAAAAACTGAGCATCCAAAAACATAAAAAATGAACCTACAGATGAAGTAATTTTTGAATGCTCAATCCAAGTAGTACCATTTCGTTGAAACATATAAGCGGATCCAGAAGCAATACAATAACCTTCATCAAAAAGAGCGCCACAAACCAAATAATCTCCTGATATAGATACAGATGTAGCGAATGGTCCAAAGTTATCTTCATCAAAGTAGCTTACTTTAGATTGTTCTTCCCAACTAGTTCCATTCTTATGAAAAATATAAGCAGATCCGGAACAACTTGAGTTAATATCATCAAAAGGTGCACCTATCACTAAATATTCACCATCCATAGAAACAGAAATTCCGAAACAATCATTAGGCATTCCATCAGAAGCAGTAAGTTTTACCTGTTCAATCCATTCGGTTCCAGTATTATAGAAAACATAAGCAGCTCCAGTATAATCATTTTCGGCAAATGCTCCTGCTAATATATTATCTCCATCAATACAAACTGGAGAACCAAATTTATCTCCAATTTCTCCATCAGAAGCAATCAATTTTACCTGTTCATCCCAAAAATTTCCATTTCTATGAAAAACATAGGCTGCTCCTAATTCTTCGTCATCTCCTCTTGCACCTACAACCACAAAATCCCCGGAGATAGAAACAGCACATCCGAAAAAATCACCAATTGAACCATCAGATGCAGTTAACTTTATTTGTTCTTCCCATAATGTTCCATTTCTGTGATATATATATGCAGCTCCTGTACTGTCAGCATTATAAAAAGAACCAACAACAGCATAATCTCCAGATATATCGACATCGTTTCCGAATTGATCATTATACTCACCATCGGAAGCGATAATTTGCTGAATCTCACTCCATTCTTGTGCGAATAACCCACTAACAATAAAAAGTGTTACCCAAAAACAAATGTACATCTTTTTCATTTTCTCCTCCGTATTAAGTTGCTTCTAATAGATTTGGTAGTATTTGCGCAATATTGCGTGGATATTTCTTTTAGATCTTTATGCATTTCTCCTCCCCACTTTACAACCAGCACTCACGGATTTATTATTTTTAAAAATATTATGCACTCTACTTACAGATTTGAGCGAGTTCTATGAGTGCTGGACTTTATTACTTAATATGACAAACATATGCAAATAAATTATTTTTTAATTTTGGATTTTAAACTGCTTAGCTTTTTCTTTGCTAATTCTATCTTTTCTTTTTTCCTCAATTCATCAAGCTTTTCATCCAATATTATTTCTATTCCTACTCGAAGAGTATCAAAATGAGCCAAACAAGTTTTTTCGTCCAGTTCATGAATGCCTAGGCTGAGTATTGAATACATTCCCTTGTTTTCCACTAAAAATTCCGGTAAATAATTATTAAGCAAGTCGATTTTCTCATCCATTCTTGCTGTTTGAAAATCTGCTTCTTTGATTGCTTTCTCTTCTAAGGCCTTTTGAAAAGCTTCTTGTATTAAGTGTTCAAATATTCTTCTTAAATAAACGAATGAACCTATTCCTACACCATTAGCTGCAAGCCCAATTGCTCTTGTAAATTCCTTTAGTTTTCCTTCTGGTAATAGTTTTTTATATTGTTTTATCTCATAAATATGAAAGTCAGCTACTGAAGGGAATTGTCCAATTTTAATAAGTTTTCTATCACTTGGTCTCCAAAGAATGTAAAACCAAAATTGGTTGCCGCTTCTTTTACATTTTATTTTTACAGTGTTGAATCCACCAGATTCCAGATAATTGCTATCATATCCCAACAAGTAAGTCGTTATTTCGAAAGTAGTTTCAATTTTTTTATAAGGGTTATAACCATTAAAATCTCGTCTTTCTGTTGAACCAAAGAGAGCAAACAATTCGTCTTGTTCATCTTCACTAATTATTATGGGAGAATACAACGGAGTGTTGAAGAAAAAATTCTCAAGTGTAAATGTCATTTTGTCTTAGCCATTAATTCATCTATTCTTTTGGTTTACCATAAATATGACAAACATATGCAACTATTTTAAATAACCATCTATTATGCTTGTACCTTTAGAATCGAATTTAAAATGCTGAAATGTCACATACTTTTTTTTAAAAGGTTTTGAATGTCTCTTATAGGTTGTTAGTACTTCTATCTGTATATCATATTTATCTATTTGATTTTTGTTAAAATTATGAATTATCTGTGTTCCAAAAGTAAATTGATTTGGAAATAAAATAAATTCAGATGTTCCTTTAACATCTGATTTAATTACGTTATTAATAATTATCTTAACGTTAGTTTTAACATCAACAGCAGGAACATTACCAGAATTTATTAATTTGAATTTTAAATGTAAATCAGAATCTGTCCAGGTTGGTTCAGTTTTTATCACTCCCACATAAGGTCGTTGAGAAAAATCAAAAGTTCTAACTGTATAATACAAAACAACAGCTAAAATAATAACAGAAATTACTTCAGGAGTTATTATTCTAATTAATAATTCTTTAATCAAATTTCTTTTCCTAAAATCCCTTCTTACATAAGTATACTATATAAGATTCATTATTTTAATAAGTCCCGGATAAGCATGATTGCGATCCCAACAAGGTTACACACGTATTCTTGGGATTCACAATTATCGGATCATATTCCTTATTATCGGAAACCAGGACCATTATATCTCCTTCATTGGTGAGTAACATAAATCGTAAGGAAAATGAGAAATTGGAGAAAGGTGTCAAGGATTTAATAAGTTAACGGTATGTAATAAAATGAGTTTGGAGATTACACACTTCTAAAAAAATCTAAATATTTCTTTTTTGACAAACTATTGACACAATATTTGACAAAACTCGTGACACGATTTGACATTCTTGGTGACATTTCATAACACTTAAAAAAAATAAAAAAAGTTCTTGACGGATAATTCATAAAAATATTTTTGTAGACCGACGGTCGGTATAGACCGATGGTTTAGTTTATTGATAAGGCTTTAGGGAGGATGAATGGTAAGAATCGTGAAAGAATATGAAGAAAGAAAAAAGGAAATAATGGATACTGCACAGACACTTTTTTATCAGAAAGGATATGAAAATACTTCCGTAAATTTCATCATCGAAACCATTGGAATATCCAAAGGCACATTTTATCATTACTTCAAATCCAAAGAAGACCTGCTGGATAACATCGTGGAAAAGTTCACGAACGAAATTATCAGCAAATTAGAACCTATAGTAAATGATAAGTCAATGGATGCAATTAGTAAACTAAACGAATTCTATCGTCAGGCAGGCATGTACAAAGTAGAAAATATCGATATAATAAAAACCATTGTAAATGCGCTTTACAATGATAAGAACCTCTTACTGCGTTATAAGATGAACAATCGA
>JAGLWO010000216.1 GCA_023133395.1 Candidatus Cloacimonadota bacterium
GGCTTAATTAATTTCGAATCAAATAGATATGCAGATGCTTTTGTTAAGTTTGATAGACTACTTAATGAATATCCAAATTCTGATAAAGTCGGAATGAGTAATTATTATTTGGGGGAAATTTATTTTAATCAATCCAAATATCCCAATGCTATGAAATACTTTAAGGAAGCATTAAAAGGTAAAAGTGATCTGGGATATATATGGGAGCGTATTGCACACATCCATTATTTTCAAGAAGAATATAATGAAGCTTTGCAAGCACTTGATAACATTTCTGATCTACCTAAATATGCTTTTGATAAATCTATGCTAAAAGGAAATATTTATTTTGCATCTAAAAAATATGAAAAAGCTCTTAAAGCATTTTCTTTTGCTGAAGACAACTCCAGAACTCCTATAAACAAAGAAACAGCGTCATCCAGAAAAGCCTGGACTCTGTACCAATTAAAAAGGTTTGATGAAGCTTCCCAGCTTTACAGCCGTCTTTCAGGCTCTGCTAAAACTCCAGATAAATATATCATTAGGGCTGCTACTTCTGCTTTCAGCGCAGAAGATTACCTGCGAGCGATAGATTTCTTTAAACAGTATGAAAGGAACTTCCCGGCTGGTAAAGATTTTAATTCTGCACGTCTGGGAATTGCAGATTCATATTATAACCTCGGGGATTATGTTAATTCTGTAGTATATTACAAGAAGCTGATTACACCCGAATCCGATGAAAAGGTTATGAACAATGCTTTGAATGGACTCAGGTGGGCTTCAGAGCAGACTGAGCAGGTTGATTTTCTGGATGAAATAACACAACTTTTACAGGTTAGCAACTCAAAAAATTTCAGAGTCAAACTCCTTGATCGTAAGATTTACTTTGAATACAGGAAAGGTTTATGGGAAGATGTAATCTCTACATGTAAAGAAATTGAGATTCTGTATCCTGAATATAAGAAATTGATTGAATTAAAACTTTTAAAAGCTGTCAGTTATATTGAATTGCAAGAATTAAATGAAGCTGAAGAAATCTTATCAGAACTTAATTCTCGAAAAACTGATCCAGATATTCTGCTTAACTGGGCAAAATTATGTATCATTCAACGCGATTTTGATTCTGCTGTTTCTAAACTCCGTAAGGCTTCAATGATATCAAGAAGAACAGAGATCTGGCTTAAATTATTGGAATTAGAACTTCAGTTAAAGAATAAGTATTTTGTAAATGATTATTCAAAATATATGGAATTTGCACAAGATGAAAATAAGCATCTTGCAGAACTTTTCATGCTTGAATGGCAAATTGAGAACAAAGATTTTAAAGGATTCCAGACTAAATTAAAAGAACTTCTTAAAAGTAAGTATAAACCAGTTAAAGCAAAAGCGCAATTTTTAAAGGGTTACTTACTTTTCAAACAGGAAAATTTTGAAGAAGCGATTCCTGAACTACTCAGGGTAAGGTATCTGTATCCTGAATTTTTAAAAATTCGTGACAGATCGGAAGCAATTGCCTGTATAGCTTATATCAATGCTGGAAGAATGCAAGAAGCTCAGCAACTCTTCGATACAATCAAAGTTGATATTTCCGAAGAATTCAAAGAAAAGATTAAGAAAATGTTGGAAGAGGGGACTGAGAAATGAAAAAATTATTAATTTTCGCATTTCTTGTATTTATCCTTCTCTTGCATGCAGAGAATCCGCAGGAAGATCAGCTTGATCTGGGGGATATTCTTATTATTGGAGAGACCACAGCCCTTTCAGATACAGTAAGTGGCGAAAGAGATCTCGTACAATATTGGTATGTAAGTGAACCCCAACAATTTGAGTTTAGAGCTTTTTTTTCATTTCCAGAGATCCAATTACCCGAACCTTTTGCATTGAGGGATAATTTAGCTATTCAAATAATTGGTGGTAATTATTATTTCTGCTATTTCAGGGGTGTTTATTCCTCAGGAGATTATCTGAGATTCACGACTGATTTTTATTATAAGAAAATTGAAGAAGATTGGAAAGATACAAAATGCTCTTTTACCTGGCAACCAGCGTTTAATAATCATAACTTCAACCTTCAACTCCTGCAGGATAAATATGAATCTGAATCTGGAGATACAAAAATTGAAGGAATCAATCTGAAATATGATAATAACTTCATTTCAATAAGGAATTTTGATTCGTTAATTCTCGATTTAGATGTAAAGCTTTGTTATAATGAATTTTCTCAGCTTGATGCTTCTGCTAAAGATTTTGATTTTTTGAGTTATACAAAGATGAAATATGAAAATTATCTAGGTGAAATTGAAATTAACTTGCTCAAACAGTCATTATCCGGTAACATCTCAGGTAAAGTTACAAACCTTTTATTTTTCGATGAAATTGGGTTATGGTTTGGAGTAGATAAGGAACATTTATATCCTTCAATAGAATTTTCTACTGAGTT
>JAGLWO010000217.1 GCA_023133395.1 Candidatus Cloacimonadota bacterium
GTGTTGTGTTTTATTCTGCCTTTGGCAGCACAACAGGAGCTTCTTTCCATTCTTAAGTCGGAAGAAAAACCTCTTATTGAACAGGTAAAAAAAGAGCGGAAAGAACTAGCAATCCTGGAAGAGGAAATTGCCTATTTTTATAGTCTTCTACAGCAGAGATCAGCTGTAAGAGAGTTGTATAAAAAAGGTAAAGTTGCAGAGCTGATAAAAGTATTTTCGAAAAACGTAAAAATACTTGATAGATTATTTGAAGAAAATCGCATCAGATCTATCGGTTTAAAAATCAGTGAACAGGAAATCATCTATGGAGATGTAAAAGAGTTGCAGGATCAGCTGCTCTTTTATCGAGGTAAGTTAGCTTTTGTAAAAGAGGAGATGAAAAAAGCTCAAAGATTACTTGAGGATTTAGTACAGAATTACCCCCAATCAGTAAAATTAAATCCCGGGATGTTAATCCTTGAAGAAATCTACTTTAGAGAAGGTTTTGATGAAAAGCTAATAGCCATCTTTGATAGACATACTGTAGAAAAGACGATTGAACAGAATTACTGGCTTGCTCAAGCTTATTATAATACCGGTAAACATGAAGATGCGAAAATAATCTTTAATATTCTGAAAAAAGATAAAAAATTTGGTTTCAGGGCTAATGCAATGCTAGCCATGTTAGTTTATTTTACCGATGGTATTGAAAAATCAATCGAAGATTTTCATACCTTACAGGGCGACTATAAAGCTAGTGACAAATATTTTAACTTCACGAATCTATCACTGGCCAGGCTTTACGTTGCTAATGGTGAGATCTCAACGGGCTTAAATTTTTATGAAAAATATTATGAACACCAGAAAGAGGATTTGTCTGATGACCTTTTATATGAAATCGCTCTTCAATTTTATAACAATGCGAATTTTAATAAAGCTATAGCTTATTTCAATCAGATTATCAAGAAAGCTGTTAAGAGTGAATATTTTGCTTCTGCTAAATTCCTGGTTTCAGTTTCAGAACAGGGACGTGGCAATTATGACATGGCTGAAAATACACTTTCTGAAATAATTAGCCGTAATAACATCCTTTTGGAAACGATGAATGCAAAATACAGGTTACTTACCAAACACAATGATACACGTAAGAAGTTGACAAAATATGATATTTCAGATGAGGAGAGAGATGAACTCCAGCAACAGAGCGATGACCTAGAAGTAGCACTTAGGAATACAAACAAAACCATGCTGGACCTGTATACCGGTATGGACACCAACACTTTAAACATCTTACAATTACTTGAGGAGGAATATTTATCATATAGCAGCACTATTGCCGATATAGATGCCATTATTATGCTTGCCAATACTATTCCTAATACAAGAATTCCAGCGATTATTGATAGAGAAATAGCTGCCACCGATTCCTCTATTATTACTTTACAGATCATTAATTATCTGGGACATCGATCAAGATTCACCTATAAGGATTATAACTTTGCTCGAGCATTGGCTGTAGAAAAAGTTTATCAGGACAATTTACTCAAAACCTGGAATGATATAGAACAAACAGCTATTGATAATAAACATACTGAACTCATCAATGCCATACGAAAATCTAAGCAGTTAGTTGAAGAAAATCTTGAATCAATCGATGTGATAGCACAGTATATGTTCAAAGGTAAACCTTCAGATGAACTCCAGCAGATTATCCAGGATGAATCAGAAGCTATTGGAAGGAACAGGGATAATCTTATATCTTTAAAAAAGGAAGTTATTGCTAACTTTAATAAGATAATTGCCAGAAGATTAAGCAAAGAAAAAGAGATCCTGGTAGCAGAGTTCGAGTCGCTTACCCTATCTTATAACAAAGCCTTGTCGTATATAATGAATGAAATAACATATGAAAATGATAAATACCAGTTCAGCCTTCTGGGTGTATTATTCAAGCAAACTCAGATCCTGGATGAAGAATATAAGGAATATCAGGAAAAAGTTAGAAATGAATAGAATTTTTATGAGCAACAAAAAAATAATAATTTTGTTGTTGTTACTGATTATTTCAATGTATCTTTTTGCTCAGGACACACAGGGTACAAATGAAGATATCACCACCCAGTTGCAGAAAATCTACAAGAAGAAGATTGCTTATAAAAAAGATGTCTATATCAGAACTCTCAGATTTATCAATGAAAATCAGGATTCACCTGACCTGGCGACATTGTATTTCAATTTGGCTGAAATGAGTACCGAGATCGATATTAACGATCCGAGTATTACTACCGGCTTTTATAAAAAAGTCTTGGAAAAGGATCCGGATTTCCTGGATAAGGATGCTGTTCTTTATAATATCGGTTATTACGGGTTTGCATCCGAAGTTTATAAACGCGATGAATCTCGCCAAAATAATATTGACCTGGTCATGAACTGGCCAGATTCCCTGCGGTTGAGCGAAGAGAGACTTCAATATGTAATTGATGCTTATAAAGAAGTATTTGAGAAATTGCCTAAATCCAGTTATAATACAGAAGCTGTTTACCGTTTAGGAACTGTCTATTTTGAAATTGCACTCGATGCCCGGGTTCCAAAACCCTATTATGATAAAGTGGTTTATTATTTTAATGAAGTTGCTACCCGAGAGGGTGACGACTTAGAACACCATGGTCTTTTTCAAAGGGGATGGACTTATTTCACCAGTGCCAATTTTGAAAAAGCAATAGAGGACTTTACCGATATTTTAGAGGTTATCCTGAGTGATACCCTTAAAACCATGAAAATATACTTTGAAGCTGATGCTATTGAAAATATGGCTTTCAGTTTGATTGAATATGATGGAACAGATTTCGAACAAGCTTCCATTGCTGCTGCTAAAGCAAAAGAGATTTTCTTTAATTTTGTAAGTGATGACTATGGCAAGGAAGTGATACAGAAATCTATTGAATTAAAGCATAAATATAATGCTCCTATGCAGGCAGTTGACCTTTATAATGCCTATATAGGACTTTATCCTGCTGCTCTGGAATGCCCCACTTTCATTGATTCAGTTATGACCATATTCAAAAGAAACCCCTCCCGTACAAGGGGTGGTGTACCTGCAGAAGATCTGGTTATTGGTGAATATGAGAGACTGGTTACTGACTACCGTGTTGATTCTCTGTGGTATCAAACCAATGCTGAAAAAGATCTTACAAACCAGCTCAGGGTTATCAGGGAAGCTTATGAGTTCATGGAACCTAAATATTATAATAATTTTGCTCAATCCAAATTAGAGGAAGATTACCTGATCTATAAAGAGCTGGTTGATAATTACTGCAAATACGATACTTTCAGGGATGAAGCCGGGATAATAAAAATGGAGAGCATGCGGGAAGGAGTCGTAAACCTCAGCCAGGACCTGTCCGAAACCTCTCAGAATCCGAGTGTGTATTTTGCTACCATAGAGAATATTAATACTTTTATGGAAAGTTATCCGGATCATCCCGCTCTTGTGGAATATAAGGAAAGGGAATTCTATAATTATGAAAAAATATATAACATACTGAAACCTACAATAAAAGAAGACTCATACATTGATAGTATTAATAATATCACTTTAGATAAAGATGCTCTTGATTCCCTCTTTGTTCAGGCTACTCGAAGTTATGAGGATTTCCTCTCTCAACGGATGGAATCGGGTAAAGTCAAAGAAAGTGAACTTATCAGGATTGTCTATCAGAGAGCTGAACTGGAATATGAAAGAGAAGAATATGAAGCAGCTTTCGAGGATTTCAAAAGGCTTCTCAACTATAATCCGGACAATGAGATCAAAAAGGTTGTCTATTCACGTCTGGCAGAAATAAGTCAGGATCGAAATGACTATGCTCAGGCTGAAGATTATTACCGCGAAGCTACAAAGTATGCGACTGATGAAGAAAAGCAGGCATTCAATAACAATATTTTAGCAACAATGCAGGCCAAGGCAAATACCCTCTCAGATTCTGCGGACTATGTAACTGCTGCTCAGGAATACCTCAGGTTATCAAGAGAACTGGAAAAAGATGATAAAGAGAAAAGCATTGGCTTCATTGTAAAAGCGATAGAAAGCTATGAAAATGCTGGAGAATATCAGACTGCAATTAATCTTTTCCTTGATATTGCTTCCAGGAAAGAGGATAAGAACGATATTCTAGCCGCATATATAAGTGCCTGGACCATTTCAGACAGCCTGTTGGACTGGCAGCAGAGTGAGAGTCTGAGAAAGCAGTTCATCAATAAGTTCAGAGATTCCAATGAAGCTTACAAACTCAGATTGCAGATTATTGCCTATTATGAAGGTGAGCAGTTCAATAATAAGGAAAAAGCTGCTGAAATGTACTTGCAATTGCATAATGAAGCTGATAAGATAGATATAGGGGAAGATAGCAAAGAAAGCATATTCCTGAATGCTTTTAGAATTTATGATGAACTCGAAAACGAAAATAAAATAGTTGATCTCAGCCTTGAATTTGAAAAACTCTACCCCAATCATTCCAAAGCCAATGACTTTCTTATTCTGGTTGCAAAGATATATAACGACAGAGGTGAAGATAAGAAATTTGAAGAGATGGCTGCTTATCTATATAAAAAAGATCCGACTATAGACTTGTTAGTAACGGTTGCTGCGGCAAAACTCAAAGAGATTAAAACTGAAGTTGATAGTCTGTTTGATTCCCAGCAGTATGATTTAATGCATGATCAGATCGCTAAATTCAAAAAAGCTGATGAACACTACCAGGCAGAAGGTCTTCAACTTCCTACAGAAGCAGTCTATGAATCTTTTGAATATTATGATAACTATCTAGTCTATCACGATCAATTTTCGGATAGACTAAGAAAAGTTGAGAGGGATTTTCTGGATCAGTCTGCAGATGAACTTATCAGGGTTAATGAATTGACTGAATGGAAAATGCACCTTGTTGAAGGTAAAAAGCGTATTGCCAAAGTAATGGAAAAATGTGACGAGATCAAAGCAGAAATAATTGCTCTTATTCAGGAAGGAAACGAATTCGACCTGAAAACTGAAGACAGGACCAGGGCTCTATATAGTGCTGGTAAGGTTTATGATTATGGATCTGGAGTAGTAAAGGAGCAGATACAGAAGTATGTTGATATATCAAAACAGTTGAACAATGAACAGATGCAGGCTAACCCTGTTCAACAGAAACAATATAAAGCAGCAATTTTGGCTGAAGCAAATATGTACGCATTAAACTTCCTGAAGAAATCAGTTCAGTTGTACAACACACTACTGGCAACTTTCTATGAGGGCAAGGATTATTCAGATGAATGGACTGACCTGGCTTATCATAGACTGGTCGATCTTGGTGTTAGAAAAGAAAAGATCTTCGAGAATATTTACACAAACTATACCTGGATGACCAACAAGTCACAGATAGAAGATATTACCTCCCCTAAAGCCAGTATTGCCTTGTGGACTAATGTCAATATTATTCCAGAGAGTGTAGTATTCGATTCTGCTCTCGTTGTGAATATTTCTCATGAGATGTGTGTTTATTTAAAGAAAGATTTTGAAGCTGAAATTAAACCTGAGCTTATAAATATAGAATATACATATAATAGACATGTTCAAATTTATATTAATAATATACTTATTGAAAAAGACCCGACTTTGAGAGAAGAGTTCGTTAAGATGAATGATGTCCTGACACCACATTATACTATTTCTACATCTAAGAACCTCAAGCCTGGAGTAAATATCATTGTTTTTAAAATCGAACCTGATTCAGTTGCTGAAGATACCACGAATTTCGCTTCCTATTTTGCGCTTCAGTATGATAAGGAAAAACTTGAATTTGCCCATTCTACAGAAAAAAGAGCTTTGTTCACAGATTATACCTGGTATACTAAAAAAGAAGGCTATATAGTTCCTAAAGAACCTGACACAACTGCAGTTGAACAGGTTGTTATGGCAGATTCAACCGTGACTACAGACTCATTGATGTATGCACAGACTCAAGAAGATACGATCCCGGAACCTACTCTTGGTCCTGAATGGAAACTTGCTTTAGGTGCTAATTTCAAATTCTTCAAATCTCAGATGTTTGGTCTTGAAAACAGTGAAGCTTATAGCATCTGGTTTCCTGAAATAGATTCCAACAATGTCGAGACAGTATACTTCAGGAAGGATATTGATATTGACTCGGATGTGATCGAAGCCACTGTAAAATTAATTGCTCAAAATACAGTCTCTCTCTGGGTTAACGATGAACCGGTGGTTGAAGACCTGGGCTTGGTTGTGGACGACAGATTAAAGAAAGTTCAATCTCACGAACTTATAATCACACAGTTGAAACCGGGAACAAATACCATTCTGGCAAAAGTTGTCGGAGGTAGAGAACATAAGGGTTTCATTTTTGAAATGAATTATATTATTAGAAAAAATTATGTTGACAGTAATGAATAAAATGGTTTATATAAATAGTGTTGTTTTATCATTTTATTTTGAGAGGTGAGAGGTGAAAAAAATACTATTAATATTCGTAATAATTATTTTTACAACGATCGCCTTCGCTCAGGAAGGCACAACAGTCAAAAGCACAAAATCAGCAGAATATAAAAATCTCAAGAAGCTAAAAAGCAAAACAGAAGATGAAGTTAAAGTCGATATTAGAAAACCTGATAATGCTTCACTTATGCCCAGAACAGAGACAGATCACAGTTCGGATATGAAGCTTAATGTTATTGATAAATTTAAAAAATCGAATAAGTTATTATACTAGGGAGGTATGTAATGAGAAAAGGTTTGTTTAAAGGATTATTTCTATTGATTTTGTTGTTCAGTGTGAGTAGCCTTGCTGCAGTTGATATTGTCGAGATGTTTATCAATGGTGGCGAATTTATGTATTTTATCTCTTTCCTGTTGGTGGTCATGATAATTCTCGCTATCATCAAGTATTGGCAACTACTCATCAGGGAGAAATTGGATACTAAAAAATTCTATCTCAAGCTTAAAGGTTATATCAAAAATAACCAGACAGAAGAGGCTATCAGAATCTGTGCTCAGTTTAAAAAAACAACGATCGGTTTCATTTTCTGGAATGGGCTGCTGGGTTATAATGATGGTGTAAAGTCCGGCAAGAAAGGCATTGAACTACAAAGGCACCTTCAGAACTCATTTGATGAGGCTGGTCTCCAGGCTATTCCTCATGTGGAAGGAGGACTTTTCTGGTTTGATATTATTGCTCAGGTTTCTACACTGCTAGGACTGTTGGGAACGATTTTCGGTCTTGTAACTGCATTTGAAGCTTTAGCAACTGCTGCTGAGGCTGATAAGAGCAGACTTCTTACTGAAGGTATTTCCATGGCTATGGGAACAACAGCATACGGTCTTTCAGTTGCTATCCCCACCATGCTTATCAAAGGTGCTCTGCAGGCAAGAGCAGATAAGATCGTTAACGATATTGATGAATATAGTGTAAAGACAATTAACCAGATCACTTACGCAATGAAGGAATAAAATCATGGCTTACGGTCCATCTAAAAACAGGACGAGAACTCAACGCGAAGCTAGAGAGCCTAATCTTATTCCTATCATGAATCTTTTTATAGTCGTTATTCCTATGTTGATGACTATCATGGTCTCTGTTCACCTGGCAATGATCGAAATTACACTTCCCACTCAGGCTGCTGGTGGAGGTGGTGATGAAACTGAAGAACAAATAGAAGAACTACCCAAAGTGATTACACTGGCTCTTTTCCCCGACCGCTTTGAAATTAAGGTTGAGGGTAAGAAAAAGGTAATTGAGATTCCGTATTTAAGTCCCGGTAGATATGATTATGTTACCCTTGATAAAAACATTGCTAAACTCAAGGAAGAACATACCAATCAGGGTACGATTGAAATATTACCTGATCCTGCTGTGAAATTCGATACTTTACTCAGATCAATTGATATATGCAAAAGCAACAACTTTCCCAATATAAAATACTTAACTGCAGCCACCAAGTATTATCGGGCAAAATAACAGGAGTATATTATGAATGTAGCATCTGTAAGGGTTAATAGAACTGCCGGAGGTTCTGGTTTCGAAAGAAGAAAAAAAGGTAATAAAACAAAAGACCTGAATATTACTTCTTTAATAGACATTCTAACCATATTACTTGTATTTATGATCAAGAATATCTCCATGGATGCCACCCAGAAAAATCAACCCGAAGGAATGCTTCTTCCCACAACAATAACCAGAAATGAACTTATAGAAAGCGGGAAAGCTGTATTTGTTAAAATTTATACTGATAAAATTCTTTATGGAGCTGAAAATATTCCGGTGGGATCACTTCAGGATTTCATTACCAGACAGGATACAAGACAATCTCTTCTCAGAATACTGCAAATGGAAGCAAGATCGATAACCTCAGTAAACAGCCAACCATGTTTACTTATTCTGGCGGATAAGGAGCTCCCGTGCAGGTATATCACGGAGTTCATAAAATTCAGTGCCCAGGCAGCATTCGCAAATATCTATTTCTCCACCATTCACACTGATGATAGAGACGAAGTCCTGGGTATATAAAAAGAGGTGCCTATGGCTGAAAAAATATTAAGTTTAAAGCTTACTTATAAGGATAAGGTTCTGGATTTTGCCAGGTATAAAAGAGATTTTAAAAATAAATTCTTCATAGGAAGTGATAAACATCTTTTCTGGCAGATTCTGGATAAAGCATTTCCAGGTAAATATGCCCTATTATCTAAAAGAGGGTCTATATTTAAGATAAAACTCCGACCAGGAATGGATGTATCCATAAAGAAGGATAACCAGGTTCTCACCAAGGAGGAACTACAAAGAGCTAACCTGCTTCGTGGAGATTCACTTACACTTGATCCTACTACAGAGGGCAGTATCACTTTCGGAGGTAACTGGAAAATTGGATACAGCTTTATAACTCCATATAAGTATGCTCCCACTCGGGAAGAATTGACTATTTCCAAGGAGTTTGCTAAATTTTCTCCACTTGCTCCCCAGGAAAAATTTACCAGAATATTTATAGTTCTGGGTATAGTGGTTACCTGGATAGGGTTGTATATTGCAGAGAGTTTCTATGTACCTCCTGTAGAAATTGATTTTACGGAACGTCTGCTACGGATTGAAGATTTTGCAACCCAGATAGTAGTAGGAGTTACGGAAGAAGCTGTAGAGACCGGAGTAGGAAAAACCAGAGAGGAATTGGAAGAAGAGGTTATAGAGCAGGTGGAACAGGCACAGGCAATGTCTTCAGCGGAATTTGAACAAGAATTTGGACTCTCGCTCGGAGCAGGTGTTACCGGTATGCCGGGTGGAGAAGGAACCGAAGATTTCAGTAGCGAACTTCTGGAAGTAACAAAAGTCAGTGAAATCGTTGCAGCAGGACCCGGGACAGGTGCTGGTCCAGCAGTTACAAGAGGTGCAACTGCCCTTGATGTGGCTGGTTCCGGTGGATTCGATTTGGAAGGTGTTGGTGATGGCTTGGGAGACCTGGGCGGCTTGGAAGGACTTGACCTGGGCGGTACCGGTGGATTTGAAGAAGTTGACCTGGCCAGTCTTGGTGGAGATGTGGGAAGTTATAATATTACTAAGGTAGAGAGTAAGGCTCAGTTCCAGGCAGTTAAGAGAAGATTTGCCGGCATAAGGATGGTTAAGGAAGGAACTATCAAGATAGAAGAAATGACACCTGAAGCAAAAACCGAACTGGCAAATATCGACCAGATTGTGAGCACTTACAAACCCCAGATAGCCAAGCTCTTTACAGTGGAATCCTTGATCATGGATATGTATGGAACAATTGAATTCTCACTTATCATTGGCGGCACTGGGAAAGTAGAAGCTGTCGATATTGATGTTACGGGAGGTAGTTATTTCACAGATACCTTCCTGGCAAAATGCCGTCAGATTATCATGAACTGGAAGATAAAGGTCAAAGAACCTATTGTTTACAGTTTCCGCATGAAATTCTATAAATAAAATCTTTTCCTATATAAAGCCCTCTGACAGGAGGGCTTTTTTTATATTTATGAATTATTATGATATAGCATTACCTGTAAAAATAAATAAACTTTATACCTACAAATCTTTGGAAGATATCAGAAAAGGATGCCGGGTACTGGTCTCTTTCGGTAATACCTTTCACACTGGGATAGTATGGCAAAAGGCTAATTCTATCGAAAAAAAGTTGAAGTATAAGGGAATCCTCGAAGTTATAGATGAATCACCAAAAATTTCAGGGGGTTTGCTGGACCTGGCACAGTGGATGAGTAATTACTACCAGTGCAGTCTGGGTCAGACTCTTTCTGCCATGTTGCCTTCAGCATTTAATATTCAACTTCAACAGCAGGTCAGGAAAATATCGGAAAAAGCAATTCCAGATTCTGATGGAACGCCAGAAATAATTTTGAATAATCTCAGCAAACTCAGCTGGGAAGACATTTCCGAATTAAAAAAGAAACTGAAATTAAAAGTTTCCAAATTCAATTTTTGGCTGGAAAAACTGGAAAACACAGGGATCATTGAAATAAAAAGAACCTATGATACAAAAATTAAGAGTAAGGTTGCAAATTTTGTTATCCTGAGCAAGGTTATAGAAATTCCAAAATTGACTCTTAAACAGAAAGAAGCCTATGAAGCCATGAAACAACTCGGTTTGGAATTCCCACTCTCTGAGATTGCCAAAAAATGCAGTTATTCCATAGTAAAAGCTCTTCAAACTAAAGGGCTGCTGCGGATTGAACCCCGTGAGGTAAGAACAGAAAGTTACTTACTTCCTCTACGCAGGGATATGAAAAAATTTACTCTTACGGATGAGCAGGAAATTGCGGTTAAAAAAATTAAGGAATCAATAAAAAAAGATAAATTTCAGACTTTCCTGCTTTATGGAATAACCGGCAGTGGTAAAACAGAAGTATACATTCAGGTTATCAAGCAGTGCCTGGAGAAAGGGAAAACAGCTCTGATGCTTGTACCCGAGATTTCCATAACTCCCCAGATGGTGGAGAGATTTTATAATGCCTTTGGAGAGGATATTGCTATTCTCCACAGTCACCTTAACGATAGGGAGAGATGGGAACAATGGAATAAGATAAAGTCCGGGAAAAGTAAGATAGTGATCGGGGCAAGAAGTGCCATTTTTGCTCCTCTGGAAAATATCGGGATCATCATCGTGGATGAAGAGCATGAAACTTCCTACAAACAGGAAACCACACCCAGGTATAATGGCAGGGATATTGCCATTGTGAGGGCTCAAATGTCAAAGGCAGTTGCTATTTTAGGAAGTGCAACTCCCTCGCTGGAGAGCTGGCAGAATACGGGAACAGGGAAATACATACTTCTCAAACTGACGAAGAGACCATTTACCTACAAGCTTCCCAGGGTTCATATTATTGATATGTGCAAGGAGAAGGACCACAAGCAGTTTCTTTCTGAAATACTACGGAATAAAATTGAGGAGAAATTAGCAGCAAAAGAGCAGGTGATCCTTCTTCAGAATCGCAGGGGTCATTCATCCTTTGTACAGTGTGTCTCCTGTGGGCAATTGTTTCAATG
>JAGLWO010000218.1 GCA_023133395.1 Candidatus Cloacimonadota bacterium
AGTTCAGCAGGTGCAATGTGCGGTAAATTATGCGCTTCATCAACTATCAGATATTCATACTCACCCAGAGTTGCATTATCCGTTTGCATATCCGCCAACATAAGATAGTGATTAATTATTACAAGATTCGAATCTTCAGCTTTTTTACGAACATCCATCAGGAAGCAGCTTTTATAATGAGGGCATCTTCTTCCTCGGCATAGGAATGTATCTGCAGACACTTTTTTCCACACACTTGCATCTCTGCTCACATCAAAGGAACTGTTTTCCGAGATGTCCCCGGTTTTTGTGAATTCTTTCCAAACTACCAGGTTCATATAAGCACGGATTTCATTATATGAGAGCATTCGCTCAAGATCGAGAGTGGTTTCTAACCATTTCTTTTCACAGATGTAGTTTCTTCTGCCTTTGAGCAAAGTAGCTTTGAATGGTAGCTTTACACAATCTTTTACTGTGGGAAGGTCTTTATAGAATAGTTGTTCCTGAAGGTTCTTAGTGTTCGTTGAGATTATGATTTTCGACTTTTTTTTATTTGTATACATTATTGCAGGAATGAGGTAGGCAAGTGATTTGCCAACACCTGTTCCAGCTTCTACAAGTAGGAATTCTTCATTATCAAAATTTTTAAGAACTGCATGAGACATCTCAATCTGCCCTTCTCGGATTTCATAGTTATCGAAATATTTGTTAAATAAACCCTCAACTTTGAAAACTTCGTCGATAGTTACCTCTTGTTTTTCTTCAGGTTCATGCTTAATATAATTTCTATTGTGGAAATCTATACTCGGTTCCTGTTTCTGTAGTAACGCATGCTTTTTCTGATGTTCTACAATCTTTTCCAGAAACATGGATAGACCAATCATCGAACGGATTGAATATGAAATTTCCAGCAGTCTATGATTTAGTTTTAAAGGAATGTTATCGTTAATAAATTGTAAAATGGTTATAAGGATATTTCCTGTAGCTTCAGCATCGTAGATCGCTCGGTGTGCATTGGTAAGATCAATTTTGAAATATTCTGCTACAGTACCCAGTTTGTGATTTAAAATAAATGGAAGGTACATCCTGCTCAGTTTAAGAGTATCAAGTGTCTGATTTGAAAGCTTAGGAAAACCTTTCTTCTTAAATTTCTTATTTAGAAAGCCCAGATCAAATGAAGTATTATGGCATACAAGGAGGTCATTTTTCAGAAATTCCAAAAGAGAAGTAAGAGCATTCTTTAGTGTTTCTCCGGAATTCAGTTGCTTATCAGTGATATTGGTTAATTGCTTTATAAACTGGGGAACAGGTTTTAGAGGTTTGATAAAAACCGAGAATTTATCCTGAGGTTTTCCTCCCAAATAACGAACCGCACCGATTTCGATTATTTCATCTTTTTCAAAATCAAAGCCAGTAGTTTCAATATCAAGTGCAACAAAATCAAACAATTTTACCATTATTTATCTATCTTTCCAATTTATACCTTTGCATTTTCTTAATCAATCCCTGACGACTTAAACCAAGAGTTTTAGCTGCTTTAGTCTGGTTCCAATCATGCTCGTTAAGGACTTTCACGATCATTTGTTTTTCCAGTTTTTCAACTGCATCCTTCAAAGATTTCTTATCAAGCAAACTAACAGCTTCTATATGTTCTTCAAAACGGAATATTTCCTCAGAAAGGTCAGAAGATTTTATTGAAGAGTTATCTTCCGCCAGTGTAACTGCCCTTTCTATCTCATTCTCAAGTTGTCGGATATTACCGGGCCAATCGTAATTCATTAAATATTTCATAGCTTCTTCTGTTATACCATTAACATCTTTATCCATCTTACTACAGTACTTATCAAGAAAGTGAACGGCAAGCAAAGGAATATCGGACTTTCTTTCTTTTAATGGAGGAATTACTATTCTGATAACATTCAAGCGATAAAATAAATCCACCCTGAATTCACCTTTTTCCACTCTTTCCCTTAAGGGAACATTAGTAGCACAAATAACACGAACATCAACTTTCTGAGTTTGGGTAGAACCTACTCTTTTTATCTCTCCTTCCTGCAGGAATCTAAGAAGTTTTGCCTGGGTAGAAAGGCTGATATCGGCAATTTCATCAAGGAAGAATGTTCCCCCATCTGCAACTTCAAAGAGTCCTTTTTTATCATGGGTTGCACCGGTAAAAGAACCTTTGATATGTCCAAAAAGCTCGCTTTCCAGGAGAGTTTCGGGAAGTGCTCCACAATACTGAGCAACGAATTTTTTATTCCTGCGGTTACTATTAAAATGGATTGCTCGGGCAATAAGTTCTTTACCTGTACCACTGGCTCCTTCCAGAAGGATAGTAGTTGGTGCATTTTTTATCTTTTCTATCATCCTGAAAATATCCTGGATTTTCTTGCTTTTTCCGATAATGTTTGTAAACGTACTGGCCTCAGCCAGTTCTTCTCTAATTACTTCATGAGTTCTCTGCAGATTTTCATAGGATATGTTTTCAACTGTTACAACAATCTGGTTACATAGAGCACTAACAAGATTACACATTTTCTCGGTAAAATAATGTGACCCATGTTTGGTGAAAAGACAGATAACGCCTTTTTTGTCATTTCTCACAACCAGCGGAAATGAGATTATATTGTTGTATTCAGGTGCGAAATGAGGTTGTTTGTGATTCTGACTGGCTCCTTCATCAAAGGTTTTTCTAACCAGATCCATCATCATTACAAAATCTTTATCCTCGTTAGTAAAATTATTGAAAATCATATAATCCCAGGAATCTTTTACCAGCTGATTATAATAAAGGGTAAATATCCCGCCATCAGCTTCAGCAAATTCAACAAGCTTATCAAGTGCCGTTTCAATCAAGAGATCAAAATCAGTAACTTTATTCAACTCCTGGGTTATCTCATAAAACTGATTAAGCATAGTTTCCTGCAATTTAGATTCCTTGAGTTCAATAGCATATTTTTTATTTATCTTTTGAATTAGAATATCATTCTTTTCCAGGAATTTGATAGCCTCGAAATGCTTAATTATCTTACTGTTGTCCTCGAGAATCTGTAGAGCTTGTTCCCAATCTTCTTTTTCCAGAAGTAA
>JAGLWO010000219.1 GCA_023133395.1 Candidatus Cloacimonadota bacterium
AACAACTTTGAACCAGTCCCAAAGTATTCAACTTCATAGCTGGTTACGAAATTCCTATTTCAAAACTATCGTTGCTAAACCCAGGAAAGAAGCAAATCCACCTATATCGGTTAACATTGTTATAATAACACTGGAAGCCAATGCTGGATCTATTTTCAGGGTTTTCATTAAAATCGGAATTAATGAACCAACTAACCCTGCTATAAACATATTACATATCATGGCAACTCCCAGAACAACACCCAGAAGTATATTACCTTTCAATAAATAAGCTATCAACATCGCTGCTGAGCCAATGAGTATCCCGTTTATAATGCCAACAGATATTTCTTTAAAAATTGCTTTAGATGTATTATGAATTGTTAGTTCACCCAGAGCGATTCCGCGAGTAATAACTGTAAGTGTCTGCGTTCCTGAATTCCCTCCAAGACCTGCCACAATAGGCATGAGAACTGCAAGGAAAGACAATCTTGCTATTGTCTGTTCAAAAATTCCTACTACACTGGAAACCAGAAGTGCTGTAAATAAATTCAGGGTAAGCCAGGGGAGCCTTTTCTTAACAGAACTTAAAGGACTGGTAAACACTCTATCTTCACTTTCCAAACCCACCATTTTATAAGCATCTTCCGATGCTTCTTCATCTATAACATCGATAATATCATCAACTGTAATTCGTCCCAGAAGGTGATCTTCATTATCTATAACCGGTAAAATATAGATGTCATATTTACGGAAAATATGCGCAACCTGTTCCTGATCAAGATTGACATTTGCAGATATTACTTCTTTATCCATAATATCTTTAGCCTGACGCTGGGATTTTGCTAAAAGCAAACGTGTAACTTCCAGAATCCCAATTAACCTGTTATTATCATCAACTACAAATATATAATGAATATTTTCTACTTCTTCATAATTTTCACGAATGTATTCAATCATCTCATCGCGTTCCATATCCTGGTGAACCGCAATGATCTCGGTCTGCATCAAACCACCGGCAGATTCTTCATCGTATTTCAGAAGTTGTTTGATCTCTTCAGAGTCTTCTCTATCAATTTTTTCCAGGAGTTTTTTGGATACGTCTTCCTCAAGCTCGCTGATGATGTCTGTTGCTTCGTCTGTCTCCATCTCATCGATGATCTTAACAAGTCGGTTTTGCTGTATGTTTTCAAGTATTTCTTCTCTTACTTCATCATAAAGATCAGGAAGCACATCGGAGGCGATTTCATGATTTAGAAGCTTAAAAGTTAGTGTTTGATACTCATCAGGTAATTCATTTATAATCTGGGCAGTATCAGCTGGATGTAATAGATTTACTGTTTCCCTTAATTTTTCCAGTTGATTGTTTTCCAGTAAACTCAATATCTGTTCGTATGTCATTTTTATCATAAGCTAACCTCCCAAAAAGGTTTGAATTTAAATTTTTTATAATATTTTTTTTGTCTATTAAATTTTATTTTCGTTCCGAACACCAGCCCGAATAAATTCGGGTTGAAGTCCAATTCGGTTACTTTGATTGTAACCTTTGCAAGTTTTTTCCCAAATTCAAGAAATCCTTTGACACCAGAAAAACATTTTTCAAACTCTGTTTTAGTAAAGATTTTTTAATCGTTAATTTCGGAAATATTAAAAGAATGGTGAAATAAATAAAGAGTTATACATATGAAAATAGCATTCCTCTTAGGTTCAGGTATTTCATTAAAAGCAGGACTTCTCAATGTAAATGATATTACTAAAAAAATATTAACAGGGGAAGGTGTATCACATCATTCTACAGGATATTATTTTATGCCACCACCATATTCTCATATTGGTATTCCTTGTTATAATGTAAAGCGAATATTAACGTTTATAAATTTTACTAAAGATAAGTTAGACACATATTATGAGAAGTATGATCAACTACACTTAACCAACTATGAAGATATATATTTCATTCTTAGGCAACTACATGATGAAATATATGGAGAACATGAAAACCTGATAGTTAGTGACTTTCTAAATGATCTTCAAATTGATAATGAAACAATGTTAAAAGTTAAAGACAAAATGTTCTATAAAGATTTCGAAATCGAAGAATTGATTAATGAATCAATGATTTATATAAATAATGTTGTTTCAAGGTTATTATATAATCCAAGTAAAGACTTTAATTATCTTAATATGTTTTGCGAAATTTCAAGAGATAAAAAAATTGAAAGAATTGACATTTTTTCTCTTAATCATGATAGACTTTTAGAATTATATTTTGATATGCATAAAATTAAATATTGCGATGGATTTGATGAACGAGAAGGAGATATAAAACCTTTTAATATTGAATTATATGACAATGAAAATCGCATGAATTTGTATAAACTACATGGATCTATCGATTGGCTTAAATATCGTATTGCAGGAATGGACTGGAGGGGAGATTTTATTGGTAAGCCAGTTATTTCTGATGTTCAGCATACAAAAGATAGAAATGGAAATTATTTAACACCTAATGAGAATACGACTGAAATTTTAATTGGGACATTTAATAAAATAATAGACTATAATTCTGGAATATTTTTTGATTTACTTAGTCATTTTGTTACAACGCTTAATAATCATAATTATTTAATAATCTCTGGATATGGCTTTGGGGATAAGGGTATAAACACAAAAATTATTGAATGGTATTATAAAAATCCTGAAAGAAAAATCATTGTTATTCATAAAAAACCGGATGATTTGAAAAGTAGTTCGCGTGGTGCAATTTATGGGAAATGGGATAAATGGATTAAAGAAGGTAGTTTAATAATTATTGAAGAATGGTTTGAAATAAGTTGGAATAAAATCCAATCTATACTGTATAGTGATTAATTGGGGAAATGAAAAACTCGGATAGAAATCACATTAACAAAAGAATCGCCCATCTCAAAGCACGCTGGAATGGTCGAGGATATGAATTAGACCGTAAATGGAGTCTTTTTACTAACCCCATGAAATGGTTTCCACGGTTATACACTATAAAACAAATTGTTGAAGAGATAGTTGCCTCGTTCATTAAGCAGTACAAGAGGTACTGCAAGCCTGAAGAAGTTATTATTCATTCACTTCACTGGGATAACCTGACAGCAGACGAAATAAAAGCACTACAAGCAACTCTTGAAGAAAGATACACATATCACTATTTGAATATACGTGGTCGCGTCTTTCTTGATTTTGAATGGGATTCTGGAGATAATCGATGGGTTCTTTCCAAACCTACATACATTGAGAATCTGTATTCATTATGTGTTATGATTGTTCAAGCAGAACTTGAATACCCCTTGGAATACACTTGGAAATACATAACAAAAATTCATCGTAAATTAGTTGCTCGGTACTTGGCGTATGAGCTTTACAAACGTTGCTCCTGGAAAACTCAACCATATGAACGAGCACTTATAACCGTTGAAAATCGAAATTTCTTCTTAGATATGAGCCGTCTTTCAAAGGATTAATTAAATGAAATCATATCGAAACACATCACTGTTTCAGGTTTCCACCAAATCACCAAAGCGATTTAAAGGCGGATAAATATAACCTGAACCAAATATTTC
>JAGLWO010000022.1 GCA_023133395.1 Candidatus Cloacimonadota bacterium
TTCACAATTAATTGCACCTCCATAATAACTGGCATTATTACCTGTAATTTCTACATTCTTTAGGTTTGGGCTGGAAGATGCACAGGAAATACCACCACCATAATCAGCAATATTACCTGATATTGTTATATTCTTTAAGCTCGGGTTGCAAACATTGGAACAATATATTCCACCACCATAGGAATTAGCAGTATTACCTATTATTCTCAAACTCTCTAATTTCGGATTTGTGCCATTACAACAATATACTCCACCACCATCATCAGCTAAACCATTTGTAATCGTAAAACCACAAAGAACTGTCGTAGAATCCTCACCATTTTCAAAAGTAACAACACGACCACCAGCATTTCCATCAATAATGGTTGAAGAAATATAAGCTGTATCCTGTGTTGTAACGTATAAAGAACCAAGCGTGATTAGTTTTCCATTATAATTAATGTTTTCTACATAAGTTCCCGGTTGTACAAGAACTGTATCTGCATTTGTAGATGCATCTATACCTGCTTGTATTGTTGCATAATCTGCAGGTATATTAATTGTTGCAGAATGCAAGAATGTAGATAAAAGAATAAAGTTAAAAATTAAAAATAAGGTTTTCACTGTTTCCTCCTGTAAAACTTTTTCGGACAGCTCGGAGAGCTATCCCTATGTTTTTCAAAATGCATTTTGTTAATGCTTTTTAAAAAGATAACAATAAATGTTTTCTGTTTTATAGGTGTCAAACTTTTTTTGTAACTCGACCTGCCAGGTCGAGAAAGCGACCAAGCTGGTCGCTTTACGACTCTCAAGCTATCCTTTCAACTTCTTAACCAGCGAAGCAACTCTTTTCCCCAACTTTGCTGCATCCTGTGCGGTTCTCTCGTCCGGTGCTCCTGTGCATGCTACACCGTAATGTCCACTGGCATCGAGAGGGTCTCCCACCACTATCATACCGTATATCAGGAATGCTTCGATAATGGTGATCATTGTGGTTTCTTTTCCACCAGTGTGATGTGCAGAGGTTGCAAAAGCAGCTCCTATTTTATCTTCCATCTTGCTTCGAGTTCCGATAAATTTATCAAAGATATCTTTCAAAGCTGCAGCCATGGTCCCAAAATATACGGGAGAGCCAGCAATAATTCCATCAGATTGCAGGAAATCATCCTTAGTAACTTCGGAGACATGTTTTAGAGCACATTCCACACCTTCGACTTCTCGCACTCCCCTGGCTATTTCTTCAGCTAATTTTTTGGTGTTGCCGGTTCTTGAGTAATACATTACCAATACTTGCATATTGTTACCTCCATTCATAAATAGAGTCATACTTTTTAATAACCATCAAAATTAAGGGTATTGTTTTTAATAAAAATAAGCTGTCAATAAAGTAATAGGGATTATATTTAAAATTATTTTGCTATTTTTACTTTTTCTTTCTTATCTGCTTTTTGAGAAATTAATTTATTCATTTCATTTATTAGTTTTTCATTTTCAAAGGGCTTATCAATAAAAACCGCACCAAGTTTGGTTGCTTCTTCTTTTAAATAATTTGAACCAAATCCCGATGTTAATATTTTTCCTATCTGCAGATCCTGGATTTCCTCTAAAATATCCAGTCCTGTTATACCCGGTAGTTTGAAGTCTATAATAATTCCATCATATTTTTTTTGTTGTAATTTTTTTAAACCCACTTCACCGGTAAGTGCCATGTCAGCTTCAAAACCTGCATTTTTAAAAGCAGATGTAATGTCAAAATTGAGATTCAACTCATCTTCAATGATTAATATGCTTTTCATCATTTTATAAATAATTGTGCAAGTATTATTCCAAATGAAACAATTACTTGTATTTCTATTGAATTACTTCATTGTTACTGATTATAAGGGGATCAACGGGATTTTTTGTTTTTATAATTTTTAGAATCTAAAAATATCGTTTTTGGAAAATTGTGTCATAATTAGTCAACTTGTGACAGCTCTGTCACGATTTAGTTACATTGGAAGTGCGCTATAAAAGTGACATACTGTATGAAAATGATTTTCCGCTGCAGACCTGTTAAATATCCAGCAGCTGCAGGATTTCACAGGTTAAAAGTGTCGTGCTACTGTTTGTATAATCATGGTTCCAAAAAATCTTTCCCGCAGATCTTCCAACCATCAAAATCCCTGTAAAAATCAGAAATATCACCGTTTTCTTCACTTGGTTCCTGCGAAACAAAACTATTACCCTCGTTATCATAAAAGGTCATTGTAAAACTTACTGTAGCAAAATCTCCATCTAACTCAATATCGATATCGGTAAAATCAATTTCGTTATAATCGTTTATACGTATATCCCATCTTATTTCCTCGAAGTCATAATCATCTCCGTTGTGAAGAAAATCCGGGTGATAATTCTGCATAATACCCTCAAGGTCAAAAGGAAAACATGCTATTATAGTATCTAATATTTCAAGAATCTGTGCTTCTGCTACATCTTCCGGTGAGGAAGTATCGGAACAGGAAATAAGAAATATAAAAATTAAAATGAAATATTTCATTAATTACTTAAATCTTTTTCTTCAGATGTAAGAACTTAAGTTTCCAGACTACGAATATAGCTTCCCGAACTATTTTTCTGGACATTTTGGATTGTCCACTTCTTCTATCTGTGAAGACTATTGGGATCTCTTTAATCCTGAATTTTTTTACCCAGGTACGGAAGTTCATCTCTATCTGGAATGAATAGCCATCGGACAGGATTGCATCTAAATCTATACTTTCCAGCA
>JAGLWO010000220.1 GCA_023133395.1 Candidatus Cloacimonadota bacterium
CTAACCCTGGGAAGTGCTTCAAAAACATCATCCAGTCGGTCAAGAGCATCCATCTGTCGTAGCTGATTTACAAGATTGGAAAGCATTCCACCGGGTGTTTGATGCAGGATAACATTAGTATCAATAATAGCGAGTTTTGTTTTATCAAGATAGTGCATGTATTTTGGAACTATCTTTTCCATTTCTTTGCCAATTTTTGCAATTTTCTTAATATCAAAACCAGTATCACGATTGGTTCCCAGAAGAGAAATAACCAGAGGTTCCACAGCAGGATGAGAAGTACGATATGCATATGGAGATATACATGTATCTATAATATCCACACCAGCTTCAATTGCTTTAAAAAGTGCGAGGTCAGCCATACCAGAAGTGAAATGAGTATGAAGATGGATAGGTATCTTTGTTTGCTGTTTCAGAGCACGAATCAGGTTATAAACATCATACGGGGAAATTAAACCTGCCATATCTTTTATACAGATTGTATCAGCACCGATTTTTTCAAGTTGTTTGGCTTTATCAAGGTAGTAATCCAGGTTATAAGCATCTCCACCCATTCTCGGTTCAGTCAGAGAATAGCAGATAGTACCCTGGAAATGTTTTTTGTTCTTCTTGATAATTTTAACAGCAGTTTCAAAATTTCTGAAATCATTTAAAGCATCAAAAACTCGGAAAATATCAATACCATTATCGCAAGCACGCTGTACAAAACTTTCAACCACATCATCAGCATAATTGCGGTAACCTACCAGATTCTGTCCACGAAGTAACATTGAGAACGGGGTTTTTTTAATGTATTTCTTAAGAGTCCTGATCCTTTCCCAAGGGTCTTCATTCAGGAAGCGATGCATTGTATCGAATGTTGCTCCACCCCACATTTCAAAGGAGTAATACCCGATCTCATCCATCATCTCAGCAACAGGTATCATATCTTCGGTCCTGCCACGTGTAGCAAAAAGAGACTGATGACCATCACGCAGACTTAGATCCTGGATTTTAATTGGATTTTCCGCTTTAGGACGCTTAGGATCATAATTCATTTTCGCCATTTCTAAAACACCATGTTTATCAAATTTCATTTATTCCTCCAAAAGTTATCTTCTTATCGTTCTTCTTTGTACAAGATATCTGTTTCTCATAATCAATTCACGACCAAGACGCACCCAGTGGTTAGTTTTATTATTGTTATTATTTTTTTCCTGCTCCTGCAAAAAGTACAGCACACCCATAATAGCAGCTTTAAGTTTTTTAGATTTTTCCAAAATCTCTCCTAATGTTCCTTTTAAATAATTCTCAACAAACAATCGAGACGATTGTTCTACACCGGTATATTCCCATGTTTCTTTGGTGGAAGCGCTTCTTTTTTTGTTATCATGATCTCTAATGCATCGATCAATCTTACACGTGTCTCACTGGGTTGGATAACAGCATCTATATAACCACGTTCTGCAGCTATGTAGGGAGTACTGAATGCATCTTCATATTCTTTTATCTTTTCCTGTCTTTTAGCTTCTGGATCTTTTGCTTCTTTAATTTCTTTCCTGTAACTGCCAACAATATTAACCGCTCCCTGAGCGCCCATTACAGCGATTTCTGCAGATGGCCAGGCAAAAAGTGCATCTGCTCCAAGATGCTGAGAACTCATGGCAATATAAGCACCACCATAACTTTTTCTTGTAGTAACAGTCAGCTTGGGAACAGTTGCTTCGGAATAACTCCAGAGGATCTTGGCACCATGACGGATAACACCACTCCATTCCTGATCGGTACCTGGCAGGTAACCGGGCACATCCACAAAAGTGATAAGTGGAATATTAAAAGCATCACAGAACCTGATAAAACGGCAGATCTTATCTGAAGCATCAATATCCAGACAACCAGCCAGAACAAGTGGTTGATTGGCAATAAACCCAACTGTTTTCCCATTCATTCTACCAAAACCAATAACAGCGTTTTCTGCAAAAAGCTCATGAGGTTCAAAGAATTCTCCATTATCACAAACTGCATGAATTACATCTCTCATATCATAAGCAGCTTTGGGATTATCCGGGACAATAGTATCAAGTTCAGGACACAAACGGTGAGGGTCATCACCAGTCATTACTATCGGAGGGTCTTCCAGATTATTATTTGGAAGAAAACTCAATAAAATCTTGATCTTATCAATAGCATCTTCGTCACTTTCACAGGCAAAATGAGCATTACCGCTTTTGGTGTTATTTGCAATTGCACCTCCGAGTGCTTCAAAAGTAGTCTTTTCTCCTGTAACAGATTCGATTACACTGGGTCCTGTGATAAACATATAACTGCTACCCTTAACCATAAAGACAAAATCAGTCATTGCAGGTGAATAAACAGCACCTCCGGCTGTAGGACCCATGATTGCAGAAATCTGAGGGATCACCCCGGAAGCCCTGGAATTACGGAAGAAGATATCACCGTATCCTTTTAAAGAATCGATCCCTTCCTCCACACGAGCACCACCGGAATCATTTATGCCAATGATCGGTACACCCGCCTTCATAGCCAAATCCATGACCTTAACTATTTTCTCTGCATGTTTTTCTCCAAGAGAGCCACCCCTGCAGGTAAAATCCTGAGCATAAGCAAAAACAGGACGACCATGAACTAATCCGTGACCTGAAACCACACCATCTGCTGGAATATCCAACTGAGGCATATTAAAATTAGTAGAGCGGTGTTTCACGAACATATCGATTTCCCGGAAGGTGCCTTCATCAAATAACAGGTCTAGTCTTTCACGTGCAGTTAATTTATTTTTTTCATGCTGTTTAGCAATTCGGGCTTCACCACCCATCTCTTTAATTTTAGCTTTATTTTGTTTCAAATCCTCAATCTTTTCCGAAACTTTCATATTATCTCCCGACCTGCAAATTTTTCATTTATACTAATTAGGGAATAAAAATAAATATCCCGAAAGTGTAAAGAAAAAATTATATTGCCATAAAAATTTAAAAAGAATTTTCTTACACCAAAAATTGATAGGAGTTATAAATGACACATTCAACTTATGCCGATATTTTTCTACCGCATAAAAAGGTTCATTCTTTATTTTATAATATTGCTTTAGTCATTGCAGGTTCGCTTCTGCTCACTATTTCTGCAAAATTTTCTTTCCCCATACCTTTCAGTCCTGTACCTGTTACTTTGCAGACTTTAGCTGTTCTTCTAATTGGAACTTTACTTGGAAGTAAACGTGGAAGTATCACAGTACTATTTTATTTATCTCAGGGGATCATGGGATTGCCGGTTTTCGCAAAAGGTGGAGCAGGTTTTGCTTATTTACTGGGACCTACTGGTGGATATCTAGTTGGTTTTGTATTTGCAGCTTTCCTGGCAGGTTTTCTGGCAGAAAAAGGTTGGGACAGAAGTTTTGCTAAAACTGCACTGGCAATGACATTGGGAACTATTGTCATTTTTATCTTCGGTATAGGTTGGCTGAGTGTTTTCGTTGGAATTAATAAAGCTGTACTTTTAGGTTTAATGCCGTTCATTATTGGAGAAGTATTTAAGATATTAATAGCTGATGCTCTATTACCTTCCGGTTGGAAGATTCTGGAAAAACTACGTTAATTTTCGTTCCTCAATTCACTCTAACTTCCGTCTGAGCTGGACACAAGTATCTAGAGAGTATTCCGATCTATCCCCCTTTTGAAGGGGGAACTAAAGGGGGTTGGTTATTTAACCCCTCTTAATCTCCCCTTAAAAAGGGGAGTAATCTGATTTTTAAAGTCAGTTGTTCCAAAGCCTTTTTCTTGGTTCGTTCCTTTAACAGGACAAAAGAGTGAACATTTAGATACTTAAGAAATATAAGTCGAATTGTGGAAATTTCTTCATTGGTCACATTGTCAGATAACTTCACCCTTCGATAAACTTTCATCCTTTGCAGTATGCTACGGAGAACGGACAGGATGACATAAGAACTTATCTATAAAATAAATATCAAAAGCGGAATATA
>JAGLWO010000221.1 GCA_023133395.1 Candidatus Cloacimonadota bacterium
CATCCACCACACCTGTTACATAGATTTTTATGAATAATTTCATCGAGTAGATTATCAAAGCTTAATTCTTTTTTTGAATTCATTTTGTTCTCCTGAAAATCTGACAAAATACCAGGGAGTCGGGTTAAGCTCCCTGATAATTATTCAACCTTATTTACTTTCCCGTTACTTCGTAATCATAATCCTTTGAAGTAGACCATTTATGAGATTCAAGCATATCATAAATGATGGTGTTCACACCGTATTTAAGACTTGCTGCATCATAACCGAGAACTGTTAGATAAGCTGTAACCATAGAAGAAGTCTGTCCTGTCCAGCAATAAGTTACAATGGTTTTATCAGGACCAATATTCTGTAAATCTAATGGTTTTATCCTATAAGCAGTGTCGATGTGTCCATATTTATCAACATCTTCTTCTTCCCAGTAGTTATTAACAAAGAAATTTGACGGATTATTAAGAACTTTATCCGCACCTATTCCTTTAAATCCATCATTCAGCATAACACTTACGCGTTCAGTAAGCATTTCCTTACCTTCCGTTGCATCACATTCCAGTTGAATATACTTAAATACAGTATTTTCTGCCACAGGTTCAGCAATCCAGTTTTCACTTTCAATTTGACCACAATTTTTTGTCCATATATCAAAATCGCTGTTCCATCCGCTCATACCCCATTTCAATACTTTAGCATCGTCATATCCGGAAAGTCTGAGTGCCATTACAGCATGACCGGCAGATTGTCCTGTGTAGCATACGACCACGATTGTTTTTTCTCCCGCTTTCTCAGCATCGTTAAGAATTGTAGATAAAGAAGTTAAAACAGCTCCGGGAACATGACCATCATTATAATCGATAATTTCGTTTTTATTCTTATCTTTTCCGCGAAGATCCATTAAGTAATAATTTGCCATGTTATCATGCACATCTTCTGCTTTTATGATCCATGCATCGAATAGTTCTTTTACTGTCATTCCATTACTATCCATGTAAGTTAATAAAGTATCAAGATCATTTTTTTTTGCACAACCTGCAAAGATTAAAACAATAATAGATAATACTACTACGTTTTTCATCCAATTTCTTTTCATCTCATTTCCCCTTGCTTTTTTTAACCGCATCCGCCTGATTCAGCTGGTGTATCATCTTCCTCTGATTCATCTGGATTAAGCCATTTTTTATAACCGCCTTTCAGGTTTTGAACATTTTTATAGCCAAGTTTCATTAAGGTTTCCGTGGCTAAAGCTCCCCTTCCGCCTTTTTTACAATAGATAATTATTTCATCATCTTTAGACGGCATATTTTTGCGATTTTTCCAAAAAGTTATATCAGCTATTTTAAATTCTAATAAGCCCCTTGGAATGTTTTTCGTTACTACATCGGGATATTCTTTTTCATCGTTTTCATCTGGCTGATTTATATATCCTTCTGCAAATTTACCAGGTTCTCGAACATCTATTATGAACCTTAATTCACCGTTTTCCAATTTTTGGATCAATTCATCATAAGAAATTTCTTCGATGCCTTTTCTGGCTTCACTCACCATTGCTTTTGCATTGGCAAAATATCCACCTTCAGAAAATCCTTTTCCACAACTTGAAACAAGAAGAAGAATTGCAGAAAGAATAATCAGATAATTTATTTTTTTCATTTCTCCTCCTTTTTATAATGCGGAAAATTTTCCGGTCTTTTCATTCCATTTAACAAACATATACCACAGCAGAAGTATTACCAGGATGAGAACAACTGCACCGGTATAACCTAAATAATCCGGTAGGAACATCTTTGAACGAAGAGATTCAGGAATGATTTTTGTAATCCCGGGAACAATGAATGTCTTGGAAATAGGTGCCATAATCGTGAATCCAAGTGCGGACATCCACAGTTTCACATGACCTTCTCCTGCTCGCCAGAGAGTTCCAACTGCACAGCCACCTGCAACTGTCATTCCCAAACCAAATATGAAACCACCAATTAAAGCTCTCAACCAGAAATTAGCATAAACAGATTTCATTTCAATTGCACGGACAGCAGTTTCTCCAGCGTTTCCCACGCCAAAATACTTAAGAACAGTAAATCCTATAAGAACAACAAGAATACTTATGATTATTGCAACCGGAGCTGAAGATTCACCTGTCATAAATGGTTCTCTAAAAGCACGAGTAATACAATAACGTGATCTTTGCAGAATTATTCCAAGAATGAGAGCGATAAATACATGCCAACCGAGAATTTTTGAAAGAGCTGTTCCCTTGGCTGTATAATTACTAACGATATATAAAACAACAACAATAAGGATCCAACCGAGCCATCTTTGCCAACCTGTTTTTTTACCGGTTCCCGGAAGTAAGGTACTGGATTTTCCCATACTGATTTTAGGCAAAGCTTCCATCTCCCATAAAAGATACTTGAGAGCTACAAAAGTTCCGAGCATAAATCCAAGTGAGAGGAACAATGCTCCTCCGGAAAGTGCTGGAACTCCACTGAAGAATCCCCCTATTGTACAACCAATCCCTACAGTTGCACCAATTCCCATTAATGCACCACCAATAAGACCTTTAACGAGTTCCCCAATTGGCGCTACTTTAATACTGAATTCTTTGGAGAACAAAGATGAAATAAACGCACCAAGGATGATAAAGATATTAAGTAAAGCAACTGTGTGTAGGTTGATAGGAGTCTGAGTTCCAATATTTGTGGCACCCATTGACTGGAATAAATTCTGACCCACATTAATATAACCTCCGCTACCTCCCCAGGGGTATTTAATTACGAAAAGAAGGATATTCAATACTGCCAGTAAAATTCCACCTACCCACATAGGCCAGGATTTACCGAATAGAGTATCGAATAACTCTCTTAAAACTCCTTTTTTAAACACTGTTCACTCCTTTTTTTTACTTTTTCTTAATGTAAAATTTAAAAGTACCACCATCTTCAGCCTGCTCAAGAAAAATGTTACCTGTTTTTTCGCACCAGGCAGGAACATCGGATTTAGAACCGGGATCAGTTCCCAGAAGTTCCAAAACTTCACCACTGTTCATTTTCTTGATCGTTTTAGCCAACTTAATGATCGGCATCGGGCAGGAAAGCCCTTTGCAATCTAAAGTTTGATCTACTTGCATTTTACCCTCCTTTTTTTATTTATGCTTTACGCTTTTTTCTTTTACCATTTTATCTTAATCTCTTTTTCCAATTTTATTTTAATTTTATCATCTATTTTTTTATCCGGGTGCAATTTCTGATTGATCAGATCGCAGCGCAATTCCTGAATGAATTTATCCAGTTCCCTTGCTTTTAGATAACGCTCTTTGGGAATATAACCTTCTTTTATGGCCATATCACGCAGAACATCGATAACATCAGAAAATTTAACTCCCTGCGGACAAAGTGCATAGCAGGTATAACATCTTGAACACATCCAGAGAAGGTCTGAAGATAATACTTCTTTTTTCATCCCCAAAATACACATTCTAATTATTCTTCGCGGATCATAATCTTCATGAACTTCCGCAACAGGACAAGCAGCTGTGCAGGTGCCACAAGTGAAACATCTTTGAAAATGTTCTGCTCCCGGCATAGATGCGATCTCATACTTAAAATTGGCATCCATTTCACTTAATATAATTTTATCTTTAGCCATCTATTTCTCCTTTCTCTATAATGCTTCCGGAATTTTCTTTATTTCTTCATATGAAAA
>JAGLWO010000222.1 GCA_023133395.1 Candidatus Cloacimonadota bacterium
ACTGCATGAAACTGGTAAAGTTGAAAAAGCAAAAAATAAACTTACATTTTTGGTTAATAATTCCGAATATTATGAAGGATACGACAATACCATAAATTTCTTTGCAAGAATATTAAGAAAATCTGGTGATTTTGAGGATGCGATTAAATACAATCTTCTCATACCGGTTGCAAGAAGAAACGATAATTTTTATTTTTCGTTAGCAGATGACTATTTAAAAATCAATAACAAAGAAGAAGCTAAAGAAACTTTGATGTTCATTGTTAACAAAGATAATGATATTCTAAGAAAACTAGCTGATCTTCAATTTGAAACCGGTGATCTGGAAATGGCAAAATATACTTTTGAAGAGCTTACAAAGAAGGAAAAAAGTAACTTGAGAAACTATGAAATGCTGGGAAGAATTGCATTTATTCAGGATGATTTTCTTGAAGTTGCTGTAAATTATAAAAAAATCATTGATAAGCTCGGTGATAAATTCAAAGGATATGATAGTATCTCGCAGGTTGCAAAAGAAAACATCATATCATTATATCGCATAGAAAATCGACCCAAAGCTGAGAAGTTAATCAACAAATTTAAAAGGATATTGTCTATAAGTGCAAAACATGAAATCGAATTAAGTAGGGGAATTTATTATAGCACAATTGATAAGAAAAAGGCTGAATCGATATTTACAAAACTTCTTAAGCAGAAGCAATTAAGCGGTAATGTTATGATCGGAGCTTATTTCTGGCGTGGTGTTGTTCGACTTGAAATGAAAAAAACAAAAGAAGCTGAATCGGATTTTGAGATTGTAGCAAATTCGATCGATGAAAACCTGAGTAATCAGGCTAATCTTAAACTCGGTACGATTAATTTTTCTAATGAGAAGTATCAGAAAGCTTTGAATTATTACTATAAAGTTATTAAGAATGATAAAACCGGGAAACTTGCTCTTGATGCTGCTCAAAATTTTGCTTATGTATGTAAAACAATTGGGGAGTGGCAGAAAGCTGTTGCTGCTTATGAGATCATCCTGGAGCGTTGGGGGGATGTGGAGCTTGAAGCCAAAACTGTCTTTGATATTGCCTTCTGTCATTTCAGAGATAAAAAATATCAAAATGCTATAAAGATGTTCGAAAGATCCATTCACGTTTTAAAGGATAGAGAGCTGGAAGCAGAAGCCCAATACTGGATTGGAGAATCCTATTTTGGAATGGATGATTATGAAACTGCAGTTTCCGAATTCTTGAAGGTTGGATACAGCTACCAGGAATTTACCCAATGGGCTGCTTCTGCGGAACTTCGAGCCGGAGAAGCTTATGTGAATATGAAAAAGATAGACAAAGCAAAGCGAATGTATGAACGTATTATTAGCAAATATGGAAAATTCAGCCAGTGGGGAGTAGAAGCGAATAAAAGGTTAGAAGCCCTCAAGTAGCACAGACACTCCTGTCTGTGTATAAAAAAAATCAAACCTGAATTAAACTTCCGAA
>JAGLWO010000223.1 GCA_023133395.1 Candidatus Cloacimonadota bacterium
TGTGCTCTTTCCATCACAGTAAATCCGAAATACCAGGGAAAAGGGATCAGCACGGAAATGATAAAAGCAATGTTCCAAATAGGTAGAAAACACGACCTTGAATCGTTGATAATTCCGGTTCGTCCAACACTGAAAAAGGATTATCCTTTAACTGATATGAAGCGATACATAACCTGGAAAAGAGAGGATGGACAGCTTTTTGATCCGTGGTTACGAATTCATAAAAAACTTGGTGGAGAGATCATTAAAGAATGTTCCAAAGCAATGAAAATTTCAGGAACAATTTCTGATTGGGAAAACTGGACAGGAATGAAATTTCCTGAAAGCGGGAAATATATTATTCCCGGAGCATTGGAACAAGTTGAAATCAATGTAGAAGAAAACGAAGGAATTTATATTGAACCGAATGTTTGGGTGGAACATAGGATATACTAAAATTTTCTTATTCACAAGTTGTACTTGTGAACATAATTGAATAGGAAGTTATACTTCCAAAGGAGAATAGATGAAAAGTCGATATAAAGTAGTTGATCAAGAGGGAATCTATTTTATTACATCAAGTATAATTGAATGGCTACCAGTGTTTACATCTGAAGATACTTTCAGTATTATAAGTGATTCTCTACACTTTTGCCTGGAAGAAAAATCGCTGAAATTATATGGATATGTAATTATGCCGGATCATTTACATATGATAGTCTCTTCTGAAAATCTATCTGAGGTGATGAAATCATTCAAAAGACATACAGCAAAAGAAATTATAAAATATCTGAAACAAACAAATAATGAATGGATTCTCAATCAATTTCATTTTTATAAAAAAAAGAATAAAATTGAAAGTGAATATCAAGTCTGGCAGGAAGGATTTCATCCACAGTTAATCAGTTCTTATGAAATGATGGAACAGAAAATTGAATATATGCATCAAAATCCCGTTCGGAAAGGATTTGTAAATAATCCCGAATATTGGAAATACAGTTCAGCTTGTAATTTAGATTTCGAAGGGAATCCTATATTGGAACTTAATGAAATAGAATTTGATTAAGTAAAACTTAAAAAGCAATTGCGTTCACAAGTGCAACTTGTGAACGAGGATTAAATGGCTGGAAATGAATCTGCAAATAAAGAAGATAAATGGCAGCAAAGAATGCAGTCGAATCTGCGAAAAGATTATACGCTCTCTTCCCAACTGGTTTGGCTTGGAATCTGCAAATAAAGAATACATCGGAAAAGTGGCAAATACTACCTTTTATGCTGCTTATATGTCTGATAAAGTAGTAGGGTTTTTCTCAATCATTTCACATTTTCCTCAAACAAGTGAGATCTATGTTTGTGGTATTCTATTAGAATATCATCGATTTGGAATTGGTAGAAAACTACTTAAAGTTATTGAGAAAGATTTGAAAAAGAAAGGTGTGAAGTTCCTAACAGTGAAAACATTAAGTGCATCCCATCCTGATAGAAGTTATGCAAAAACCAGAAAGTTCTATGAAGCTGTAGGATTTATTCCGCTGGAAGAATTTAAGGAATTATGGGGAAAAGAAAATCCGTGTTTGTTTATGATTAAGGATCTATAGAAATTATAAAAATTCGTTCAATATCGGACATTAAGTGTTTCATTAACGGACATAACAAGTATTGTTAAAATATTTTAATTAATTAGAATATAAGAAGATAAGTTGTTGGCATATAATTTGCTAAATAAAATGTAATTTATGGAGAAATTATGAAAAAAGTTTTTATTTATAATATTTTATTTTTATTTTTTTTGAACGGATTTCTTTTTTGTGCTGAAAAAAGAATCTATAACACAGACAGAGTTAGTTCTGATGAGTTAATCATCGATGGAAAAGTTGATGATGAAGCCTGGAACAGAGTTGAATGGACAGGAGATTTCTTTCAAAGAACACCTTATGAAAATGAAGCTCCCACGCAGGAAACGAAATTTAAGATTCTATATGATGACAGAAATATCTATTTTGGATTTCGGGTGTATGATACTGATCCGGGTAAAATCACATCCATCACAGCACCAAGAGATTGGTTTCCCGGAGATTGGGTAGAAGTAAATATCGATAGTTATTTTGATAAACGAACCGCTTTTTCTTTTACTTTAAGCGTTTCCGGAGTCAGGGGAGATGAATTCATCTCTGATGATGGAGATAACTGGGATACGAGTTGGAATCCAATCTGGTATGGAAAAACAAACATTGATGAACAGGGTTGGACTGCAGAGATTAAGATCCCTCTAAACCAATTGCGTTATAGTGATAAAGAAGAACAGGTTTGGGGAATAGAAGTAACTCGCAGAATTCATAGAAAGGAAGAAAGGTCAGTCTGGCAGCTTATTACACAGGATGAGCCGGGTTGGGTAAGTAATTTTGGAGAATTACGAGGAATAAAAGGAATTAAACCTCAAAGGCATATTGAGTTGTTACCTTATATCGTCGGGAAATTAGAGCGATTTGAAGCTGAAGAAGAAGATCCATTTAATGATGGTTCATCTGAAAACTTCAATATTGGTATTGATGG
>JAGLWO010000224.1 GCA_023133395.1 Candidatus Cloacimonadota bacterium
ATGATATTGTCAAATAAAATAAAATAATCAGTCATCCTTCGAAAAGACTTTAAAGTCATTGTGTCCTTTTTTATTCTGGAGAATTTAAAGAAGATTTTCCAGTCAGAGGCTGGCAAGCATTGATCTTCATTTCTTTTGTACCGACAAAAGAAACGAAGCAAAGAATCCTCCTCTGCTAAAGCTACGGCGGACAAGAAACTCACGGCGAATATAAATTACTAAAATTGGTAAATACCACTAAAAAATCTTAACTCGTTATTTTCTAAATAGAATCTATGAAAGAAATTAGAAAATTACTCAAGCAGAAGATTTTTCTTAACGCTTGCTTATTACCAATTTCTTAACGCAATTTATATTATGCCGGTTTATGAAAAGAAGACACTTCAAGTTTTCTTTCTTTTTTTTTCATAGTCTGGTGCAGGTGCATTGAACGAGAGAATGATCTGTTCTTACGCAATTTTATTTCAAAAGCAGCATTTTCTTTATACCCTTTGTTTTGCCATTAACATCAAATTTGTAGAGGTATACACCGGAAGCTACTGATTTACCATTGTTGTCTTTACTATTCCAGATAAATTCATGAAATCCTTTTTCCAGTTTGTTATTTAGCAGTGTTCTCACTTTTTGTCCTTTGATGTTATAAATGGATAGATTTACTTTGCTTTCTTTCGGGATAGAGAATATGATCTTTGTTTCGGGGTTAAATGGGTTAGGATAAACATTGATAAGGTTATTGGAACTTATAAATTCTTTTTCAGATATCGATGTTGTATCAGGAGTCCAGGGTTCAGTAAGCCAGGGGTCATAATCTATTGGCCCAGAAAACAATGTCGTATCTGGAGGATCACTACCCCACCAATTATATTCTAATATTGCCATAGTTTGCGAGTTATTTTTAGCATTGTTATAAATATTGTCATATATATTATTATACTTGACTATAGTCGTTAAAGGATCAAAATATAAAAAATATATACCTATATTACAATTATGAACGGTATTGTACATTAATTCTGAATCAATGGAACCAATACCACAACCACAATGATGAATTGTATTATATTTAATATCTGAGTCAATTGCACTAATACCGGATAAATTATTAACATAAGATATTACATTATAATAGAAATTACACCCAGAACCCTCAATACTACCTGCCCAAAATAAAGTATTATTTTCAATAATACAGTTTTGTGAATGGCAAATTGCTGGTCCTGACCATAAATGATGTATATAATTATTTCTGATAATAATTGTATCCTGAGAAGTATAATTCATAGGAAAGTGCACACCATTGTGTATGTCAGTAATGTCCGTATATTCAATTCTTGTGCAAATGCGGTTAAACCCATCTTTGAAAATGATTCCTACTCCCTGTTCAAGACCCCAAAAAGAATCATATATATAAATACTATCATCTTCTGTGCCAACACACATTAATCCACCATAAACAATGATAGAATAAGAGGTTAACCAGCAACCAGGTCCAGGAGGTTGATAATACCAGCAATCAATATGCACACCAGGCATAATAGTGCAAACTGCATCCAGTCCTATTACTAAACTATCTACCATTATGTAATAACCAGGGTCAATTGTAATATCATCTTCATAATAGCCACCTAAAGGTTCTTGAGCAGATAAGTTCAAATATAAAAGTGAAAAGAGTAAAAGTAATATGGTCATAAACTTTAATATCATTTGTAACCTCCTTATTTCACAATCAATTACTTGTAGTATTTTTTTCAATTCAACTAGATTTCAATTACTTTTTATATTCAAATTACAATTACTTTAATGCATCCAATTTTAGTTAAGACAATTTCTTAGTAACTTTAATTATCAGGTATTGTCAAATATTTTTTTATAATATGAAAATATCTTTAATAAATCTATTTAATTTTAGTATCTAAAGTTTCGACTTAATACTTTAAAAAAAAGATATAAAATCCGATTTCTCGACCTGTCAGGTCGAGCTACTATTCAAAACTGCCCAATGAAACGAGAGGATTTCATAGGCTAAAGGGCTTTGATTCGAGAGATAGCATTGAGAAAATGAGCACTGAGATTTTGATTATCACTCCATCACATAGTCACTCCTTCACCCCGTCTCTCCATCACCTACTTCCTCTCTTCCTTCTTAATAATAAACATCTCTAATGCAAAAAGGATCAGTACAAAAAGCAGCAGGTATTTCCATATTTCGAAACCATAACGTGACTGAAGAAAATTATCCTGCCATTTCTCATTTAGTATCTTCAAGTTCTTCACATCCGATTTGAAAAACCTTTTGTAATCACTTTCAGAATAATCCAGATTCACTGCAGTTACCCGGTCTTTGGTTTTATAAATTCCAGGTTGTAAAGCTCGATAATAGTTTTTATTAACCTGGATACTGTTACCATTTGGAAGTTCTATGAAGTTTGAGTCGAGTCTGATTTTATTTCCCACCTTTTTTGAATAGGTCTCTGATTTGTCACCTGCTAAGAACTGCAGGGTATTATAAGCAAAGATAGGGAAGGCAGAATCCAGTAAAAATGGGTTTTGCAGACTTTCAATATCAAACAACCAGAGACATGATCCTTTATTTTCCAGAGCAATCGGGAATTCCCGAGCTTGTAAGAGTATATTTGATTTGCTGGAAACTTTCCAGAAATCATTTATTCCGACATTCCCGATAGACCTTAATAGAAGTGTAACAGGATGGTATTTATTTGCATAGGTGATATGAAGGTTTTGTTTGCTGTGAATAAATTCTTTAAATTCAGTTTTGAAGACTTCTTCTAAATATTCTTGCCACTCTTTTGTTAGATTCTTATCTGCAATAAACAGGATTCCTTTATTTTCCTCTTGAAGTTTATCAAGAATAAATTGTAGTTTATTTGAAACAGATAATTTCTTGTAAACGATGATGTTTTCGTAATTTTTTAGCAGTTCATAACTTACATTTTCATAAGAGAACAGGTTAATGTTTTCCGGGTTCTGAGTGTAAATTTCCAGAATTGTTTCCAAAGCAAGTGGCATTTTGGAATCATCAGTTAGAATTGCAACCTTAGGGTTGGGATTGAAATGGAAGCTGAAATAATTTCGGTTATCGAAAGTCTGGCGTTCATTCTTAACTTCCACATATCCCGAGTGCCAACCTGCTCGCTCAAGAGTTATTGTAAAACTTTCGGTTTTTCTTTGATTAGGTTGCAGGTCTGTGACCTTTTCTGCTATTGTGTTTCCATCTAAAAAGAGCTGAAAGATCGCATCCTGTTGAACTCTGGCGGAATGATTAACATTCTCAAAAGTAATCTTCTTCTCCAGGTCTTTTTTCACAATTTCATTTACCACGCTTGTATTCTGGCAACTAAGATTATTTCTTTCCTTTTCTTTGGAAGTTGGAATAAAAAAGGTTGGAATTTCCATTTTTTCGGGAAGTTTTTGTTGTTGTAGGTCTGTAATAAAATAAATTTCCTTGTTGGGAAGATGAGCTTCTTGATTTTTTTTAACTGCGAGTTCAAATACTTCTTCTAATGGTTTTGCCCGTGTTGTAATTTTTATATTATTTATAAGGTCTGCAGGAATTTTCCCGAAGATAATATTACTGTTCAATCTATTCCAGTCATCATCCAGAGTCAAAACGATAATCTGGTCATTATCGGAGATTATTTTATTAATTTGTGATACGATAATTTTTGCTTTTTCCAGTTCAGTTTGGGTATCGACCAGGTAATTCATACTATAGGAATTATCAATTATGATGGCAATGGCAGTTTTGGGATGTATGGTTCCCTTTTTCAGGAAAGGTGCTTTTATCGCAGGTCGGGAAATTGCCAGGATTATAAAAAGAATTATCAACATGCGTATTATCAAAAGGAGTAGATTTTTAAGATTGATCTTTCTCCTCT
>JAGLWO010000225.1 GCA_023133395.1 Candidatus Cloacimonadota bacterium
GAAACATTTCTCCAGGGTGATTATGAAGGTGCTCAAGTCCTTATCGATGGATTTGACTTTCCTTATAAAGTAGTAGAATTTAATGATATAGAAACAGAACGGACCTATTACCTTCTTAGAGAAAATCTGGATATGAGTTATTATGACGACAATGGAACAGAATTTCTATATGACGATGAAGAAGGTTCATTTAACTATGGTTGGGGATTGTATATTTATAATCCTCAGTCAGATATGCCGGTTATAGTTACTGCCCCTCACCCCAATGACGATTTCATTACCTCTGCTGTCAGTTATAAATGTTTTGTTGATTGGAATGCAATGTTCCTGATTATTAACGGTGCAGGTAGAGAAGTTAAATGGACAGAGCAGGGTAGTTATACAAACTCTAAATCTCTGAGTGATCCTTCCCGTAACGATGAACATGCTTTCAACTATGCATACAAATTATTCTGTGATAAGATCAGGGAAGATTTTGGCAGGAGGGAATTTTCACCACAAATACATAGCTACGATTGGAACAGGCATTCAGGACATCCAGACTGTCAAATATCAGCAGGATATAATAAAGGTTGTCCGAATCTTCCCATACGCGATCTTTCAGACTTGAAAATTGATATTATCAATGCCAGCAGTCACCTGATGGTTCCTGAAAATACAATTGGAACTCATCCCGATGTTTATTTGAATGATTATTATTCTGTTAATTACGACATCTATGATTTTATTTTTATATCAGAAATAGGAAGAGCTTACCCTGTTAACAACCAGGTCGATCTTGAAGGTTATTCCCAGAACAGACAGATGTTATATTCATTCAGCGGTTGGAACAGGTATGATGTTTTTGAGCCTTTCTTTCATCAAGAAATGGATGAACTTCCAAACTGTTATGAAGAGACAGAAGACATTTATAAATGGTTTTATGCCTTTAACCAGATGAGTGGTACATACGATATGAGCCAATTATTTACTAATACTTTAGAATACTATTCCCACTGGATCAACGCAATGACGGATATTCTTCCGGAAGTTATTGACCTGGATGATAACCTAATCCCTGATACACCTGCAAATTTCACAATTACTGAACAAACATATGACACAATAATATTAAACTGGGAGAGTATTTCATCATTTGATTTTAAAACCTATGAAATATTATATGATGATGAACCAATAGCAATGCAGAATTACCAGATTATAGACAGGTATGATCATAACTTCCTTGCAAGTCCGTTAGAAGAAGCACTTGAGATCACTGATTTAGAACTAAACCAGCAATATTTCTTTCAAATCAGAGCGAAAGATTACAATGGAAATGTTTCTGAACTCTCAGAAGAAATAACCAGTATCACTGATCCAGTTATTATCTCCAATTTTATTGCTATTGGACAAGATAACTCCTCCAGGTTAATATGGACTGCTGAAGTACAGAGTGGCAATCAAGGTTTTAATGTTTACAGGCGAACATCTACAAGTGAATACATTCTAATTGACAGCTGGGAAACTAACCCGGTTCTTTTAGGATCTTCCATTCCAAATTTAGAATATACCTATTATGATAATACCGCAAGAAATTACCAATCTTATTATTATATGCTCTCCTCTGTAAATGGACAAGGAATGGAATATTTTTATGAACAGGTTGTTCAATGCCGCCCAGAGCCGATTTTCGAACTCTTCATATCAGATTTTACAGCAACTATGATTGATACTGTAGCCTTTTCAAAAAATACCTTTGCTTCAAATTCTTATGATGAATATTACGATATAGAAAAAGAACC
>JAGLWO010000226.1 GCA_023133395.1 Candidatus Cloacimonadota bacterium
AGATCTTCGTCTTTGATGATTTTATCTAATTTATCTTTTACAATTTTTTTTGTGATACTAACAGTTTTGAGTTTCTTATCAGGCATGTTGAAGAGCTGGTCATCTAGAAGTGCATTCATAATGGTGTGAAGACGGCGGGCACCGATATCTTCCATTTTTTCATTGGCAAGAGCAGCGAAATTGGCAATTTCTTCCACTGCATCATCATCAAATATGAGTTTCACACCTTCTGCTACAAATAGGGCTTTATATTGTTTTGTCAGTGAATTCTTAGGATATAAAAGTATTTTATTAAGATCATCTTTGCTCAGACTGCTTAATTCCTCCCTGATCGGGAAACGTCCCTGCATTTCTGGTATAAGGTCAGAGGGTTTAACAGTGCTGAATGCCCCGGCAGCAATAAATAAAATATGGGATGTATCGATCATTCCATATTTTGTGGGAACGTTTGAACCTTCGATGATAGGGAGGAGGTCACGCTGTACACCGGAACGTGATACATCTGCTCCAACGATATTTTCACTTCCTGCGATCTTGTCGATCTCATCTATGAATATTATGCCATTATTTTCCACGCGGTATTTTGCTTCAGAGATCACTTCATCTCTTTTCACCAGCCGATTTGATTCTTCTTCGACCAGGTGATTATAAGCTTCAGAAACTTTCATTTTTTTCTTTTTATCACCTTTTTTAAATGGGAAAATTCCTGACATGATATCACCGATCTGCATGTCTATATTTTCCATGCCGGTATGAGAGAAAATTTCTATATGAGAGGGTCTTGGACGTTCTGCTGTAACCTCAACTTCTCTATTGTCCAATTCTCCTTCATCAAAGAGTTTTTCCATTTTCTTTCGGATTCGGTTATTTCTTTCGGTTTTCTTCCTGATTTCTTCTTCAGATTCGTTGGGAACTACAGGTTGGTGGGGATACAAAATATCTATCAATCTGTTACGAGCGTTTATTTTTGCTTTTGTTTGAACACGCTTTGTCATTTCGGAACGAACATC
>JAGLWO010000227.1 GCA_023133395.1 Candidatus Cloacimonadota bacterium
GTGGAAGTGAAAAAATCAAAATTCCCTTTCCTGGCAACAATAGCAGTATATTTCAGACGGTCATAATAGCATATCCGGCAGCGCTCATTCTCACGAAAAGCTGCTTTACGCAGGAATTCATTAAGGTTATATTCATCTTTATAAATCACCTGGATATTCTCTTTTTCAACAAATTCCTTGAATGTATCCAGCCTTTTCCGGTATTCCAGATAGGGATGAATATTGGGATTGAACCAGAATCCCCAGACCTCAAATCCTTTTTCTTTCATCTGAAAGTAAGGCGCCGTGAAACACGGCGCACAGCAAACATGCACTAAAATCTTAGGCATTAAAATTCCTTGAGTAGATTAGAGGCAATAATAGACCTTTGAATCTGGTTGGTTCCCTCGTATATTTGAGTTATCTTGGCATCACGCATCATTTTTTCTACCGGATATTCTTTCATATAGCCATACCCACCCAGGATTTGAACTGCATCGGTGGTAACCTTCATTGCCATATCGGAAGCAAAAACCTTACACATGGCAGATTCCTTGGCATATCTTTTTATACCAGCATCGATCATGCGGGCAGTTGCCATAACGAGTGCTCTGGCTGCTTCGATCTGGGTTGCCATATCTGCCAGCATGAACTGAACTGCCTGGAAAGCAGAGATCGGCTTTCCAAATTGATGTCGTTCCTTGGCATAACGAGAGGCTTCCTCATAAGCACCCTGAGCTATTCCCACTGCCTGAGCTGCAACCATAGGTCGTGATTTATCAAAAGTTTTCATTGCTATTATGAATCCTTTCCCTTCACGACCGACAAGATTTTCTTTGGGAACACGGCAGTTATCAAAGATCAATTCTCTAGTCACAGAGCCGCGAATACCCATCTTATCTTCCTTTTTACCAAAGCTGAAACCATCTGTTCCTTTCTCAACAATCAAACAGGAAGCTCCCCTAGCACCTTTTGATTTGTCGGTTAGCACAAACACTGTGTAAATATCTGCTTCTCCACCATTGGTTATCCACTGTTTGGTTCCATTCAGAATATAAAAATCTCCATCCCTTTTTGCGGTAGTTTCAATTCCACCAGCATCAGAACCTGCATTAGCCTCAGTGAGAGCAAAAGCAGCAAGCTTTTCTCCTGTTGCGAACTGAGGTAAATATTTCTGTCTCTGTTCTTCACTGCCAGAGATCAATATCGGGTACATTCCCAGACCGGTTCCACCTAAAGATAGACCGATACCACCGCAAACACGGCTGAATTCTTCAGTTATGATTGCTACATCAACCACTTTTCCACTTATGCCGCCATATTCTTCCGGAACAAGAACGGCAAAGAGATCTGTCTGCCGGAAAATTTCAACAATCTCCCATGGAAATTCATCTTTTTCATCGTATTTTGCCCTGACAGGTTTTATCTTTTCTTCAGCAACTCTTCTTGCTATTTCTTTTATTTCCAATTG
>JAGLWO010000228.1 GCA_023133395.1 Candidatus Cloacimonadota bacterium
AACTGGTTGAGTTGGAAGTTCGTGAGCTTCTGAGTGAGTATGAGTTTCCAGGCGATGATATTCCAATAATCACAGGTTCAGCCTTGAAAGCACTTGCTGAAGAGGACACTGAGCTTGGTGTACAATCACTTCAAAAGCTGCTGGATGCAGTGGATGAGTATATTCCACTTCCGGAGCGAGACAAAGCCAAACCGTTCCTGCTGCCTGTTGAGGATGTATTTTCTATTTCAGGAAGAGGAACAGTTGCTACTGGTCGTATTGAGCGTGGTGTTATCAAAGTAGGTGAGAAGGTAGAAAGAGTTGGGATCAAGGAAACAGTTGAGACCACTTGTACCGGAGTAGAGATGTTCCGCAAGATACTGGATCAGGGAGAAGCAGGAGACAATGTAGGTATTCTTCTTCGTGGAATAGCAAAGGAGGAAGTGGAAAGAGGAATGGTACTAGCCAAGCCGAAATCTATCACACCTCACACCAAATTCAGTGGAGAGACCTATATTCTAACAAAGGATGAAGGCGGACGTCACAAGCCGTTCTTCACAGGTTACAGACCTCAGTTCTATTTCCGTACAACCGATGTTACAGGCACCATAGCACTTCCGGAAGGGGTAGAGATGGTCATGCCTGGAGATAATGTAACGATCAAAGCCGAGCTCATCACCCCGATCGCTATGGAGAAAGGGCTTCGTTATGCTATCCGTGAAGGTGGTAGAACCATCGGTGCCGGCGTTGTTAGCAATATTACTGAATAGGTAAAAACTGATGAGAGAAATTATTACATTAGCCTGTGAAGAATGCAAAAGCAGAAATTATACAACAACAAAAAATAGAAGAATACATCCAGAGAGATCTGTATTTAGAAAATTCTGCCCAAAATGCAGGAAACATACTGAGCACAAACAAACCAGATAAAAAAATGCAGGCTTGTAGCTCAACTGGTAGAGCACTGGTCTCCAAAACCAGGGGTTGCGGGTTCAATTCCTGCCAGGCCTGCCATTATAACTAAAAAAGCGAGAAGAAAATGTTTAGAAAGACAATTACTTTTTTCAAAAATGTGAAGACGGAATTATCGTATGTAAGTTGGCCAACAAAAGCTGACCTAAAAGAAGGTACAACTGTAGTTATCATAATGTCAACAATCGTAGCTATTTTCTTGTCTTTGGTTGATACGGGTTTTGGATTTATTATAAGAAAGGTGCTTTTTAAAGGTTAATCTGATGAAATGGTATGTTGCTCACACTTATGCTGCCCACGAATTCAAAATAAAAGAAGCAATAATAAAAGGAATACAGGGAACAGATATTGAAGATAAAATTGGTCAGATTCTGATTCCTACCCAGAAAACCTTTCATATAAGAAATGGGAAGAAAGTTGAACGTGAGAAAAAACTATTCAATAGTTATATTATCTTGGAAGCAGAACTAACACCCGGAGTTTATACTTTCATAGTTGGTCTTCCAGGAGTTACTCATTTCTTAGGAAGTGGAAAAAAACCTCAACCCCTAACCGAAATTGAGGTTAATCGATTACTTGGAATAGCTGACCGTGATAAAGCTGAAGCAGAAGATTACAATTTTATCCCAGGCGACATGATAAAAATTACATCCGGTCCTTTCAGCGATTTCGATGGTGTTATTGATAAAATTAGCGAAGATAAACAGAAACTGACTATAAAAGTAACAGTTTTTGGGAGAGTAACACCTGTTGAAGTTAAATCTGACCAAGTTGAATTTTATAAATAGAGGTAAAAATGGCAAAACCTAAAGATTTTGAAAATATTGTTAAACTTCAACTTCCTGCAGGTCAGGCAACTCCAGCTCCCCCAGTTGGTCCTGCTCTTGGACAGGCAGGAATTAATATTGGAGAATTCTGTAAAAACTTTAATGAAAAAACGAAGGGTTCTCCGGGAATGATATTTCCAGTGGTTATTTATGTGAAGAAAAATAAATCATATACTTTTGAGATTAAAACACCCCCTGCTGCTGTTCTTATTAAAAAAGAAGCAGGACTGGCTAAAGGTTCTGGAGAACCAAACCGTGAGAAGGTTGGTTCAATAACAAAGAAACAGATTAGAAAAATCGCAGAAATAAAAATGAAAGATTTAAATGCATACAGCATTGATGCTGCTATGCGTATGATAGAAGGTACTGCAAGAAATATGGGAGTTGTTGTAGAAGAATAATCTACAACAAAAACCATATCTAAAGCAGGAGATTATCAATAAGGAGTACAAATGGCTAGTAGAAGGTATAAAAAAGCTCTTGAGATGATCGACAAGGAAAAAAGATATGAACTCGACGAAGCAGTTAAGATTTTGAAGGAATTTCCTAAAACTAAGTTTGATGAAACTGTCGAAATTCATATGAATTTAGGTGTCGACCCTCGGAAAGCTGATCAACAAATCAGGAACTCTTTAATCTTACCACATGGTAGTGGTAAATCGGTTAAAGTCCTTGTTTTTGCAGATGGAAATAAAGCTGATGAAGCTAAAGAAGCTGGTGCAGATTTCATTGGAGTAGATGAATATAT
>JAGLWO010000229.1 GCA_023133395.1 Candidatus Cloacimonadota bacterium
GTTTCCATCCATAAACCGGATAGAGGGCATCATCTAAACCACTCAAGCCCCATTCTTTAGCATCCATTCCAATTTTCATTCCAACTTTCTGGAAATGATTCAATAATGGAATTCCATATACAGCACCCATCAAAATTGCCAGCACTGCGTGAAGAACACCTTCCAGCGTAAACAGTTGAATTATTTTTGGTCGTGTCATACCCATAGCCATCATTGTACCCATTTCTTTGCGACGACGGAAAATGGAAAGTATCTGTGTATCGAAAATGGCAAGTATAGCCAGGAACAACATAAGAATATACATTATTGATGAACCAATAGTTTTTGCCTTGATCATGTTCGTAAGATCTATTAGCAGGAAATCCAGATCCTTATATTGCCAACCGGAAAATTCTTTGCTATACATTTCATCTTTTATCGTGATGATAGTTGCTTCGTTTGGAAGACCCAGCATTTCCTGCAGAGTTGGCAGAGATATCCATATCTGATTGTTTTCCACAGTGAATACAGTAGTAGAGAAAACATGAGAAACATTTATATCACGGGCATCATAAGTTCCGTTTTTATCACGCCAGCGCAAAACAATAAAATCTCCTTCTTTAATATTCAGATTATCTGCAAATCCGGAGCCGATGATGCAACTTATCTCATTCTCAGAACCTGATAGATATTTTGTTGGAAGTTCGATCAGATTCTGATCTGGATCGATACCTTTAAGCACAATATTTCGCATTCTTCCTTCGGGATAGATCGTAGCAGGTGAAAACAGGATCGAAATTGCTTCACCATTAGCTACCAATTTCTGCAATTCTTCGGGGATCGCAGCATGGCTGTCTTCCAATGTATATGGATCATACGGATCATAAGTTTCCTGCCAGTATTGTCCACCTGCAAAATCCCAGTTCTTCATTTCACGGGAGGCATCATCCTGCCATCCTAAAAAGAATCCCTGTAAGGCTATTATAACGAAGTAGGAAAGCGAAAGGATGAATACATTCAACCAGGTGCGGAAGCCTGCACCGATAATGTTTTTATAAGCGAGTTTGAAGATCATGATCAACCTCCATTTACAATTTCGTCTTTATCCACTTTACCATCAAGAAG
>JAGLWO010000023.1 GCA_023133395.1 Candidatus Cloacimonadota bacterium
TTATTTCTCTCATCGATTTTTTTCAGTTGTTTTTTTATCCAATTTGTTTTGGATTGAATAAATTCATTAGCTGCTTTGGAAGTAATATTTTTTGGAATTTTAACAAATATTTCTCCGGAACTTTTAATTGTAATACGCAAATGTTTCGATTGTGCATTTTTTCTGAACTCAATATATCCAATATCCTTAAAATGCTTCTTAAAAGCTTCCGGTTTTATTTCATTTCTGTCTAACCATTTATCTATTCTTGGTGATTCGTAATTTTCAAAAAGCTTCAAAAGTTCGCTTGCAGATCTGCTAACCTGTATCATATTTCTGTGTCCTTTTCTGACAAATCTCTGTTCAACAGAAGAATCTAAAAACTCCAGTAATTTATCATAATAGCCGGAGATATTTAAAAATCCAAATGGTTTATTGTGAATTCCAATTTGTGCCCAAGTGATGATTTCCAGTATTTCCTCGAAAGTACCGAAACCACCGGGTAGAGCAATGAATGCATCGGAAAGTTCAAACATTTTTGCTTTGCGTTCATGTAATGTTTCTACAATGATTAAATTATCAAGTTTTGGATGTTCAACCTTACCTACAAAAACTTTGGGCATCACACCAATTGCGCTACCACCCGCATTTATAACCGATTCTGCTACTATTCCCATCAAACCGAGATTGGAAGCACCGTAAATCAATTGGATGTTATTCCTGGCAATTATTCTTCCAAGCTCTAAAGCAGCTTTTTTATATACAGGTTTAGATCCAGGACTCGAACCACAAAAAACACTAATCGTTTTTATCTTTCTTCTCAATATTGCTCTCTTTATTTGACCTGTTGGTCCTTCAGATATTTTTCAACAATCGGAAATAAAAGCATAAAACCGATAATCGCCCCAATGATAACGTTTGACCAAACGTTTGAAGTGAGTGGTCATCCACCGCTTTTGCAACCGATTAAACTGTAAAACAGCCAGCCGACTGCTGCTCCGATTATAATAGTTGTAATCAATAAAAAGATTTTCAATTTTATTTGCATTCTATTCGAGAATTATGAATTTTTTCCTGAGTTCCCTGTTTTCTATCGAAACCCTGAACAAATATATCCCCGAGGAAATAGACTTTCCGCTTGAATCCTTTCCATCCCATTTAACGAATGACCGATCATTTACAGAAAGCTGTTTTATTTTTTGCCCCTTAATGTTATATATTTCAATCTTATCAGGAAGTTTGCTGTTGGAACTTATAGCAAATGATATATTACCCGAATTCGAATTAAATGGATTCGGATAACAAGAAACGGTAAATTCGTTTTCAGGGATCTGGGGATCATCGGTAGAAACGATATCAGATATGGAATAGGAATACGTAATATTGCTATATCCGCGGTTTGAAATCACAAGTATAATCTGGGTGTAATCTTCCGTTATTTCCGGTAGCATCCCGCAATATGTATCACTTATCGGAATGATATCAACTATTGAAGTAATACCTTGCATACCGATCCTGATAACTCCAAGATCGATCGGATGATTCGTTGTAAACGTCAGTTCCAGATCACCGTCTGCAGGATATAAACGGATATAATCTGCTGCCCAGCAATGTGTGCTACTTGTATTTCCTGCTGGATAGGAAGAATGGGTAAACACAGCATGGAAATTTGGCAAGTCCAGGTTTTCATAATTGTATTGTCCATTACCAACATCAGGGTCATCCAGGAAGTTCGCAATAGTCCAATTAACGAAGATAGCTTCAAAAGGAATGGTATATCCATTTTCGATCAATTGATTGGTTATACCTGCAATACTGTTTGCCGGTTCAGATACAATATC
>JAGLWO010000230.1 GCA_023133395.1 Candidatus Cloacimonadota bacterium
TTCTATTAAAGTCTATCTATGATAGTAGATATGAACGAGCTAAAAAGATAATCGAGAAACTGAACGAGCAGGGAATTAAAATCGGGATAGAACAAGTCCAGAAACTAGCAGGGGAGAATAACTACCTGGGAAGACCACATATTTCCCGAACGTTGATCAGTGCAGGATATTGTGAAAACAAGTATGAAGCTTTTGAAAAGTACATCGGGGAGCACTGCTACGCTTACGTTCCTAAATCCGCTCCTTCATCCAAAAAAGTGATAAAAGCAATACGCAGGGCAGGCGGGATAAGTGTTCTGGCTCACCCGTATTCCCTTAGAGACGACAGGCTGGTTTATGATTTAATTCGTTTCGGGATTGATGGACTGGAAGTATTTTATGCAAAGAGTAATGACGAAACGATTTATCACTACAATGAGATAGCGCAGAATAACTATTTGATCAGAACGGGGGGCAGCGATTTTCATGGAGAAGGGCTTGACCTTGAAATCTTTGGGAATTATACTGCACCGGAATTTGTGCTGGATGAGTTGAATAGAGGAAATTATGAATAAATTGGAAGATCTTATCGATATAAATAAGCAAAAAGGATTACCACGTGTGTATAGATTTAACCAGTTTATGCGCTGGTTTACTTTAACTTTTGGAGTTCTGGCAATTGCTTATTCTTTCTGGTTGATTTTTACAAAAATTGGTGTAGATTCCTCTAAGTTTTATAAATTTGTTCCCTTTGCTATAATGTTCCTGGCAGCAAACTCTGTTTTTAAAAATCTATTAACCTTGAATAGCATTCTCTTTACAAAAGAAAAAATTGCTTTCAGGTATCTGGCACGGAAATCTATCAAAATTTACTGGAATGCCTTGAAACGAATGGAACTGAACGATGCTAAAAGAAAAATGATAAGATTGAAGTATTCGGATAATGATAAAGAAAAGGTTTTTGAATTTACAATTAATTTCCCGAATATGCTGGAAATTGTTAACAGCATCGCTGAAATGTGTCCTGACATCCTATTTGACGAGTTTATTGAGAAGGTAATAATTTCCGATAAAGAAAAGCTCCGAAACAGGAAAAATACTTAAATAATTTTTTATTTGGATTATATGAAAGTTAAAAACGATTGCATTTTTTTTCAGGGAGATATTCCCTGCAAACTACATAAAGAAAGCGGTGTTCATTGCGATTCATGCAAATTCTATCAGCCCATCATAAAAAGAATTCTAATCATCAAAACAGGTGCAGCAGGAGATGTAATTCGCACAACTCCGATTCTTTCAAAAATCAGGGAAGAATTTCCAAAAGCTGAAATTAACTGGCTCACCAAATATCCGATTTTTGTTCCTAAAAAATTTGTGAAAAACATCCTAAAATGGAACCTGGAAAATATTATCTGGTTGCAATCTCAAAGATTCGATATTCTTATTAACTTTGATAAAGATAGAGAAACAATTGCTTTAGCTGAAACCATCAAAGCGAATTCTAAGAAAGGTTATTTGATGGATGAATTTGGCAAATGTAAACCCTCAGATATTAATGCTGAAAATAAATGGCTTACCGGAATTTATGATGATGTTTCCCAAAAAAATAAGAGAAGTTATCCTGAAGAAATTTTTGAGATTTGCGGTTTTCAATACAGAAATGAGAGATACATTTTTGAATTGCCAGTTTCTCAAATCGAATTTAACCTTCCAAAAAACAAAAAGATTATTGGCTTGAATACTGGCTGCGGAACCAGGTGGTTAACTAGACTTTGGGGAAAAGACAATTGGATTGAACTTGCAGAAATCCTCTCTTCAAACGATTATTTTCCAATTCTTCTGGGCGGACATGAAGAAGATGAATTGAATAAAGAAATCCAAAATAATTCACTGGCAAAATATCTTGGTTATTTCAAATTGGAAGATTTTGTTAATTTAATGAATCATTGTCATCTCGTTGTTACGTCTGTTACAATGGCAATGCACATTGCAATTGCTTTGAAAAAAAAGATAGTTCTCTTCAATAATATTTTCAACAAAAACGAATTTGAACTTTATGGCTTGGGAAAAATTCTTCAGCCGGAAGGAAAAGACTGTTTGGGATGTTATAAAAATCTTTGTGACGAAAAATGTATGAGTACGATATCACCGGATATGGTCTTTAAAACGATTCAGAAACTTTTAAAATGATTATATCCATAAGTAAAAAATAATGGGAACGAGTAAAAAAAAGTATCTCCGTGTTCTCTGGTGAGCTTTGTGGTAAAGTAAAAAATGAAAATTGCATTTCTAGGTCCTGCCTATCCTTTAAGAGGAGGGATCGCTCAATTCATCGCTCTTCTTGCTGAAGAGTTTATCAAAAATAACCACGAAGTTAAGATTTTTTCTTTTAGAAAGCAGTATCCAAAATTGTTATTTCCCGGAAAAAAACAAATTGATGAAAACGAAAAACCACCACCTTTTAATATCCAACCGATTCTAACCCCTTATAATTCTTTCACCTGGATTCCAACCGCAAAAAAAATCAAACAGTGGCAACCTGATATACTCATCCTAAAATACTGGATTCCCTTTTTCGCACCTGCTTTTGGTTTTGTTCTATTTATTCTAAAATCCTCGAACATCAAAATAATCTATCTCATCGATAATATTGAGTTTCATGAAAAATGGCTATTTGCAAAAATTCTGACCAAATTTGCTTTTTCAAAAGCTGATAAATTAGTTACACTTTCCAAAGCTGTTTACAAAAATGCGAAAGAAATGTTTCCTAAAAAAAATACTATTCTGGGTTTTCATCCAACTTATAATTGTTACAATCAAAACAGGTTCGATAAAAAGACAGTGAAAGAAAAACTTGGTTTGAATGGGAAAAAAGTCATTTTGTTTTTCGGATTTATCAAGCCCTATAAAGGATTGGATATTCTTCTTTATGCTTTCCCAAAAATACTTGAAAAAATCCCAAATGCTCATCTTCTCATTGTTGGCGAAACTTACGGAAGTTCCGAAAAGTACTATAAAATTATTAAAGATTTAAAATTTCTAAAAAATATCAAATTCATAGAAAAATTTGTACAAACAGGTGAAGTGGAAATATTTTTTAAAGCTGCAGATGTTTTAGCTCTTCCCTATAAACAGGCAACTCAAAGCGGGATCGCTCAAATAGGATTTGATATGCAATTGGGAGCAGTAGCAACTCCCGTGGGTGGATTACCGGAAATCGTGATTGATAAGAAAACCGGGATTGTGGCAAAATCCTGTTCTTCAGATGATTTCGCTCAAGCAGTTGTAGATTTTTTCAAATTAGATGAAAAGAAATTAAAAGAAAATATTAAAATTGAGAACCGAAAATATTCCTGGGATCGCTTTGCTGAGTTGGTTATCAGTTCAAAGTAGTTTTATTGACCATTTATTTTTACACCTTGGATTGCATCAATAGGACAGACTTCCTGGCATTGAGCGCAATTAATACAAGCATCAGTTATTATATATTGTTCTTCTCCTTCAATAATAGCAGAGGTGGGACAATTATCCATGCAGAGACCGCATTTAACACATTCAGAAGTGATTATAAATGTCATATTAATCTCTCCTATAATGATTTAAGGAGTTATACCGGTTAGGAGTTAAACTTCCATTATTTCGGTTTCTTTTGAATCGGAAGTTTCTGAGATCTTATCAATCCACTTATCGGTGAGGCCCTGAATATCCTTAAGGAGTTTTTTTTGTTCATCTATGCTTATGTCTCCGTTTTTTTCCATTTGTTTGACTGATTCATTTCCTTCTCTCCGGATATTTCGTATTTCAACTTTCCCATCTTCAGCCATTTGTTTTATCTGTTTTACAATATTTTTACGAGTATCCTCTGTTAATGGTTGAAAGGGAAGGCGGATAACATTTCCATCATTTTCAGGTGTAACACCGATATTGGATGCCAGAACTGCCTTTTCTATATCAATTAGAATGGTTTTATCCCAGGGTTGAATAACAATAAGACGAGGTTCCGGGATAGTAATATTACAAAGCTGTTTTATTGGAGTAGAAGCACCGTAATAATCAATTCGGATATGATCAAGATTAGAAGTATTTGCTCTACCGGTTCTGGTTTTTGTATAATTCTGCAGTAAGGCGTTAAAAGCATCTTCCATACTATTTTCTAATTTGCGCTTCAGTTCTTCCATGCTTTCTCCTTATCCGTGGACAAAAGTACCAACTTCTTTACTTAAAATTGCTTTTTTCAAATTTCCTTTCTTAGAAATATTAAATACTTTAATTGCCATATTGTACTCTCTAGCCAAAGAAAATGCAGTCATATCCATAACTTTCAGTTGTTTTTCTAAAACTTCCTTAAAAGTTATATTTTGAAAAAGTTCTGCATTTTTATCTTTAACTGGATCTGCAGTATAAACTCCATCAACTTTAGTACCTTTGAAAACAATATCTGCGTTTAATTCAACAGCTCTAAGAACTGCAGCAGTATCTGTGGTAAAAAATGGATTTCCTGTTCCAGCACAGAAAAAGCAGATTTTTCCTTCATTGATAGAAGTATTTGCTCTGCTCGGAGTATAGAATTTAGCGATTTTATCTACCTGGATAGCAGAGTAAACCTCGGTAAGATAGTTTTTGGTTTGAAGTAGCCCGCTCATGATTAAAGCATTTTGAATTGTAGCGAGCATACCGATATTATCAGCGATAGAGTGGTTCAAATATTGTCCTGTTTTAGAAGCTCCTCTGAA
>JAGLWO010000231.1 GCA_023133395.1 Candidatus Cloacimonadota bacterium
CTTAGAAAGCTCAATTTCCTTTAATAACTTTCCGATATGGTTTAGATTAGAAAGCAGCTCAGATTGCTCATTTGACATCTTGAGTAAAAAATTATCAAAGGCTGGTTTATAACATTCGTTACAAATAAATCCATGTTTATGAGGATAGTACGCAAAAAGGTTCTGCTTTTTATGACAGATCATACAATTGGTTATGTTAAAGTCTATGCCCAGGAGCACGAAAACACGTAAGAGAAAACGCCAGAAGATGGCAATTCCATTTACTTCTATTTCTTTTATGTACTCCAGGTATTTGCTTAAAAGCTCATACATTTTTCCGGAATCTTCATTCTGGATAATTAATTGGCGATAAATTTCCACTGCAGCGTTCATTAGAATATTACATTTGAAATTAGAATCGAATAAATGTGCTTTCATCAAATTCGCAGATTTTAAAATATACAATTCAGAATTCGGGTTCTTGTAGAGTACAAGTTCAAGCTCATTTAGAATTTCGGTTAAACCTGTATTTTTGTCCTTCTCTTTGCGAATACCTTTAGCGATAACAGATATTTTTCCCAGTTCGTCAGTAAACACTTCCAGGATAATGCTTGTTTCCCGGAAGGGAACTTTCTTCAGAATTATTCCGTTTACTTTAATATCACGTTTTAGCATGATTCATATTTCCTTCCAAAGCTTCCGTTAATTACCGAACACGTCTGCTGTGGAAGGTTCTAATCCTTATCATTTCTTAACAAATCACAAATCTCAAACATTAAAAACACAATATAAAAAACAAATATCAAGCATCAAATAACAAATAAATCACAAATTACAAATTCCAATGACCAAAACGATAAGTTTTTTTTAGTTACAATTATTCTACAGTAACACTTTTAGCAAGATTCCTGGGTTGGTCAACATCAAATCCTCGCAAGTCAGCAACATGATATGCCAAAAGCTGAAGTGGAATAACAGAGAGAAGTGGCTGTAATGTATGGATGGTTTTGGGGATATAAATCACACTTTCAGAAAGCTCTTTTATTGATTCATCACCTTCTGTGGCAATTGTAATTATCCTTCCATTTCTTGCTCTCACTTCCTGCAGATTGGAAATGATCTTATCATAAATGGCATCATCAGTGGTAATTGCAATAACCGGCATATTTTCATCAATTAAGGCGATGGGACCGTGTTTCATTTCAGCAGATGGATAGCCTTCTGCGTGAACGTATGATATTT
>JAGLWO010000232.1 GCA_023133395.1 Candidatus Cloacimonadota bacterium
TAAAACGCCTGGAAAGTAGTTTTTATGCATTTAATAAATCAATCGATCGTTTTATAATTTCCTATGAAAAATTTATTAAGGAATTTGATAAAGGGAATGTGTATGTGAGTAAAAAATATTCAAACAAGATTTTTGAACTTATTGATAATGATGATGACCAGGCAATTCAAAGATTTATTGAAGAAGATAAAGTTAAAAAATATGATGCAAAAGAATTTAATAAAGTTTTTAAAGATGATCTGATTCAGGATTTGAACGTTCTAAAAGAAGTTAAAAAAATATGGAGCAAAGTAAAAAGAGATCCGAAAATTATTAAATTTATTGATGTCCTTAAAACTGATCCGATCCTGAAAAATAAAAAAATAATCATCTTCACAGAGTCAAAAGAAACTGCTGAATATTTAGAATCAAAAATTCAAGTTCATTTTCCCAACCAAGTATTATTATATACCGGTCAATCTTCTTCAAAAGTCAGAGAAAAAGTTACTGATAACTTCGATGCAAAAGCAAGATTACCTAAAGATGATTTTCTAATTCTTGTTTCAACAGAAGTTTTATCCGAAGGTGTGAATCTTCATCGCTCCAACATTGTTATAAATTATGATATTCCCTGGAATCCTACTCGTCTTATGCAAAGAGTTGGTCGTATAAATCGTGTTGATACTAAATTTGATATAATTTATTCTTATAATTTTTTCCCCACAATTCAATCAAATGACCAGATAAAACTTACAGAAGCTGCTGTTGCAAAAATTGCTGCCTTCATCTCTCTTCTCGGAAATGATGCACGATTGCTTACAGATGGAGAAGTGATAGAATCTCACGAATTATTTAATCGCTTAACTTCTAAAAAAACTATAACCGGTGAAGATGAAGATGAAACTAGTATCCTGGAATATATTAGCGAAATAAAAAATATCAGAGATAAAAATCCTGATTTATTCGCAAAAGTTAAAAGATTGCCTAAAAAAGCAAGATCTTCAAGATGTAATTCAAAATTATCTGGTTCATTACTTACCTATTTCCGAAAAGGTAAACTTCAAAAATTCTTTTTGGCAAATACTAAAGAATCAATAGAACTTGATTTTTTTACTGCTGCTGAATTGCTTAGAGCAGAGATAGAAACAAAACTAACTAAATTAAGTAAAGGTTATTACTCTTTATTAGATATGAACAAAAAATCATTTGAATTTTCTACTATCGAAGAACCTATCAATGAAAACAAAAAAGGAAAAGGTGGTAGAGACAGCACTACACAGTTTCTTAAAAATCTTAGAGCAATGAATGATTACAGGCAATATACGGAAGATCAGGAACTTTATTTGAGAAAAGTCATTAAGCAAACTGAAGAAGGCGGTTTACCAAAACAAACAATTAAGATTGCTTTAAAAGAATTAAAATCTGAAATTAATAACGGGATAAAACCATTAAAATTTCTGGCTGTCTTGCAGAAAAATATACCGGATGAACTTCTTAAAGAACATATTGCTGAATCATCTGCTTCAACTTCCGGACCAAGGGAAGTTATATTATCAGAATTTTTCACAGGAGAATAATTATGGAAACAAAAATTGCAGTTTTTAAGGGGAAACAAATTAGAAAAACTATTCATAATAACGAATGGTGGTTTGTAATCACAGATGTTGTTGAAGCATTAACTGACTCGATTCAACCAAGTGGATATATAAAAGATATGCGTCGTAGGGACCCTGAACTTGCTAAAGGGTGGG
>JAGLWO010000233.1 GCA_023133395.1 Candidatus Cloacimonadota bacterium
GGTTATTCTTTAGCTGATTATCTTCCTTTTATTCAATTAGCTGAAATCGGGGGAATATACTTGCTTTCGGCTGCAATTATTTTAGTTAATATTCTTGTTTTTGAATTAAAAAACAAGTTCAGGATAAACTTTATCTTTTTAATAGTAATCGTACTTCTTTGGGCAGGATTTGGATTTGTGCGATTGAAAACAATGAAGTTAGAGAAAACCGAGACTAATATTTCTATAGTCCAGGTTAGCATTCCACAGGATCTGAAGTGGGAAAAAGCATTTCTTGATACTACGCTTCAACTGTACCGGGATTATACAAAATTAGCTTCCGGAAGTAATTCCTCTTTAATTATCTGGCCTGAATCTGCCACTCCTATTTATCTTCTAAGACAACCAAAGTATAAAAAATTTGTTCCGGATTTAGCCAGAGAAAATAACACTGATATCTTCACTGGATTTCCACACTATGAATTTGCAGGTAGTAACCATCCTCGAAGATATAAATTTTATAATGCTGCTACTCTTTTTGATAAAAACGGGAAAATCCATCCTTCCTATTATAAAATTGTGCTTGTTCCTTTTGGTGAAAGAATACCTCTTCTGAATTTACTCCCTTTTCTCTGGGAAATCCACCTGGGACAGGCAAACTGGGAATATGGCGAAGAACTGCAATTTTATGATGTCGATGGCTACAAATATTCTCCTATGATATGCTTTGAGATTGCTTTTGAAATCCTTACTACAAAAATGGCGAAAAATAATGCTGATTTTATAGTAAACATAACCAACGATGCCTGGTTTAAAAGATCTGCAGGGACATATCAACATGCTGTGATGTTAAAATTCCGGGCTGTGGAAACACGAAAGCAAATTTACCGTGCTGCTAATACAGGTTATTCTCTGGTCGTTTCACCAACAGGTGAATTTCTTCAAAAAACAAGGTTATTTGAAAGAGCGGTCATCAATGAAGACCTTTTAATCTATAAAAATAATTCTTTCTTTACAAAATATTTCTCCTGGTTCCCGATTGTTTTTGTAATGGTGGCTTTTATTATTATCGTGATTTTCATTTTTAAAGTATGGAAAAAGTAATGAAGAAATATTACTATACAATCGGTGAAGTCTGTAACCTGCTCGACCTGAAAGCACATGTTCTCAGGTACTGGGAGAAGGAATTTCCCCAGGTTCATCCCAAAAAGAAATTCGGACGCAACCGTCGCTACAACCCTGATGACATCGAAATACTAAAAAAAATTAAATACATGCTCTATAACCAGAGATACACCATCGAAGGTGTGAGAAAGAAACTGAAAGAAATAGATAAGGAAAAAGAACAGACAGAACTGGATTTTACAGTCGATAAAAAAGAAGCCAAGAAAAAAATAATTAAAGAATTAACAGAAATTAAAGAAATTTTAAAAGAACAGTAAGTTGGAAGAGTGAAAAAAATTATTCCAATAATTTTATTATTAATATTAACGTTTAGATTGTTTTCTTTAACAATTATCACAAAAGATGGAAAAAAAAGATTAGGGGAGATCAAAAAAGCGAATTCAGAAAAAATATATTTTGTTGAGACAAAATATCCCCAAAAGTTATTAATACTTAAATATGAAATTATTGCTGCAATAGTTCAGGATAATAAGGATATAACCACAGACATATTTAGTGATGGAGTTAAAAGGAGAATTAACTATAATTCTTTTCATGAAGTCATTAATATAGAATTAGATTTTACAGAAGTTACTGAAGAACCAGAAGAAATAAATGCAAGATCAGGTTCAGATACTGTGCAAATATATGAAAAGAATAAGTTTGAAAAAAACGAATTGCCGTGGAATCTTTATTTCTCACTGAAAACAGGATTAGAGTTTGGAAAATTATCGTTTTCTGTTGATAATGAATCCGAATCTGAAAATGCTAACACTGGGGTATCATTATCGGGCGAGATATTAAAAAAAGTAAACGAAGCATTATATATTGGAATAGGTTATATGTTTCAATTTCCACGAAAATTAGATTTAGGAAGGTATTGTACTAATGGAAGTTTTAAAAATCTACCCATATATGGATTAATGAGGATTAATATACCAAGTGATGATGAATTCTATTCATATTTAATTGGAAATTTGGGATATAACAAAATAAGTGGGGATCTATTTGGTGATGATTCTGGGTTCAAAGGTGGAGTTTATTATGGACTTGGATTAGGTTTTCAGTTCAAAACTGTGATTCTGGAAATATGTTACAAAAATTTTGGCGATAATTATGATGGACGTGACGACTCAGCGGACGCATATTTAATGTACGATACTGATTATGAAATTCTATCCATATCATTGGGATTAATTCGTAATTAGAAAATATTATAAACGAACTGAACGAAATTAAGGAACTGTTGAAGAAATGATAGGAGAATCTAAATGAGATATCCGCGACATTTGTCGTATACACCTCCAAATTTGGTAGTGTTCGCGACAATTTTGACGGGGACACATATGTTAGCCACAGTTAGGAGAGGATAATGCCTTTGAGTAAAGAATATACAGAGCATACTGTTTTCAAAAAAATAAATGCGATGATTGGCTTTTATGAGGATCTATCATTTCTGATCTTTAGATTTATCACAACTGGAACAAGTTCAGCTATAAATATTGATTCGTATGTTTATTCTTCAATTCAAGGAACGCTAGAATCAATTCGTTTAATATTAGCAAATGGTCGAATTAATGATTCCTACACATTGCTCCGAAAATACTATGATTCCTGCATAATAAATATTTATTCTAATTTATATCTGGAAGACAATTGTAATTTAAATAATTTCATTGTAACTAAAATCGATAATTGGTTAAAGGGTAAAGAACAATTACCTAAATATAGAGAAATGTCACAATATGTAAGAAATTCAACCAAACTTTCGACAATTAACTTGTTGTTACACAAAGATAATCGATATAAAGAGATAAGAGGTCGATGCAATGATAATACACACTATAATTATTACTACAATATTCTTTTAAATGATAACAAAATTTATTTGGAAAACAGAATTAAAGTTTTAAGCACTTTTTCTTATGATATTGAACAAATATTTATTTTACACCTTGCTTATTTATTCTATTTAAATCAACATTATATGGCTTCAACAGACTATGCTGACAGTATGGATTTAGGTCAAGAGCCACAAAAGGGATCGCAATATTTTGTTGCTCCTTTTATTCAAAAAATATTTAATGATTTCATTAAATCTAAAAGAATAGATATTGCGGAAGCAATTAAAAGTCAAACTGATATGTTTTTGGAGTAAAACTGTGGCTAACAAACGTGTCAGCGGGTAGGCTGGGTGGTTTGTTTGGGCTGAATCGTACCGATTCAGGTTTGGTCGGTTTGTTCGGTCGTGATCGTTCCGATCCCGCCGCACACGCCAAACAAACATTACACGAAGTAAAATAAAAGAAACATAACTTCAAAAGTGGTGAAAAAAATGGAGGAGTAAAAATGAAACGAAATATTATTATTTTACTAATCGTAATGTTTACCATTACAGCTTTATGCCAAGAATTTATAAAAACCAACAAATTTAATTTGGGACAAAGAATAGGCTTTATTAAAGGATGGGGATTAACTAAATATACGCACGATGTCGTGAATATCCGATCTTATAGATCAACAAAATCAAAAATTGTAGGTACGTTAGAAAAAAATGAGGAAGTAAAAGTAGATTTTTTACAATACAATTGGTATGCAGTATTTAATGTGAAGGAAACTGAACGAAAAGAAAAAAATTCTCTTGGTTATGTTTATGCACCATTGTTGTTTAATACTAAAATAAAGGAAAAGGAGAATGTAGAATATAAAAATTATAACGAAACGGATATCAATGAATTAGCATACAAACTCGCTACAATAAACAACGGTGGATATATCTCTAAATCAGATATTACAATAACACGATTTAAATATTTATTAAGAACATTAGATAAAAAAACATTTGAATCAAAACAGAATATTGCTGATATGACCGTAAAATGTCAGCAAATATTACGGAAAGATTATGGGGTAGAAATGGGATTATTAGAAATTATGGAGAACTTAAATGATTCAATACCATCAGGAACAAAAGTAAAATACGCTGAGATTATTACTTTATTTATACTACTTATAAAGTAGCTTATTGTAAAATACGAATACTATAAATATGTATATTATTATGATAGTAAGCAAATATTGTTGTCGGTTGCCAAAATATAAAATCATCTTTCTCTGGTTTTTGGGTTTTGCTTTCCAATTAAATGATTTTTCAGCGAAAAGTAATTAAAAATCAGCGGACTTTTATAAGTTGCAGGTTTGTTTGGGTTTGGTGGTGCGGTGGAAAAATAATTGAATCGTGTAACAAGCTGCTCCACATTCAGATAGAGAGAAAAGCAAGAAGAACGTGGCAGCAGCCAAACATTAATTGCAATATAAAAACAGACCGCAAAGTCATTTGCGGTCTGTCTTCGTTTTAGGGTAATGTCCTACTTACTTATGAATCATCTTTTTCTGTATTACTTTTTTTTGCATTATTTTTCTGTGCATGGGTCTGTCTTTCATAAGTTCTTCTGCTTTTTCCTGTTGTTCAGGGGTAAGCAGGTTCCACATAGTTTCATGATGCTCGATTTTCTTGATAACCTGTGATTTTTTAACTTCGAATATCCTGGCTGTAATTTTTTTGGTTTTGTCAAAATCATGCTTCTTCATGGCAGAGCGTTTATCGATCCTCATAATATCGATTTCCGCATGCATTCCGATCATTTCTTTTTGATGAACAATACGCATTTCTTCCATCTTTTCGATCTGTTTTTCTGTTAGATCAAGTTCTTCATGGATCCTGTCGAATCCGCTAAAACCTTCTCTCATCATGTGTTCTCTACCCGGGTGCATTTTGCCTTCGAATTTTTCCATCTCTTCACAGGGTTTTTCAAAAGCTGTCAGTATTGCCATTAAAGCAAATACCATTACGATCGTTATTGTGATCTTTTTCATTCTTTCCTCCTTTATATTTTATTTCCAATATCCTTCTAACCAGAACCAGCCGCGACGCGTCTTTTCCCAACTGCCGGGTATCCAAATCCTGTGTTTTTTAAGTTTAACCCAACGACCAGGAACCCAGACATAGTCATGCTTTTTCTTGACCCATTTCCAATGTCCGGCTATCCAGACAGCATCTGGAAAAGTTTTTTCGATTTTATATTCAACTCTCTTTTTCGGGGGTGCATCCTTGATATAGATTATCTTATGAGTATAGCAACTACTGAGGAAAACACTGATCAAAATTAAAAAGACATATTTGTTAATTTTTTTCATTATTGTTTTCTCCTTTTAAACATTTTATTTCTTATATTTCTATTTTTTAGGAACTCAGGTTTAAAGAATCTTTTCGCTTCTTCCGGAGTCATTTCACTCCGAAGACGAATAAGCAATGCACCCAGTTCGTGTTCCATCAGCATTTGCTTTTCCAGGGTTTCTTTTAATTTCCTATCTAATAATTCAGAGTTAAAGGTTTCGGTCATTAAACCTTCCATAAACTCCTTTTTGCATTGCATAAAAT
>JAGLWO010000234.1 GCA_023133395.1 Candidatus Cloacimonadota bacterium
AAAAAAACGGGTCTTATAGGCACTTATGGATATTTTATAAATGGTAAAGAATATAAAACTGAGAGAACAACTCCTGATATTTTAGAGCTCAATAGGATTTTCGAAAAAATGAATTCCGAGGATGTTAAGTATGTTGTAATGGAAGTTTCTTCTCATGCTCTTGCTCTGGATAGAGTTTATGGAATTAACTTCGATGTGGCACTATTTACAAATTTGACTCAAGAACATCTGGATTTTCATAAAAACTTGGATGATTATGCAGAGACCAAATTTAAGTTGTTCCTATATTTAGAAGATAGTTCAGGTGTGGCATTTATTAATGTCGATGATGCTTATGGAGATAGGTTATATAAGAATCTTAAATGTGAAAAGTACAGCTTATCATTTGAAGAAGCAGATTTTGTAATCCAAAATTGTAAATATCTTATAGATCTATCTTCATTTGAATTGATATATAAAAATGAGATTTTGAAGGTTAATACTAATTTGATCGGTAGGCATAATGTTTTCAATGTTTCTTCAGCTATTGCGATTATAAAAAAAATAGCTCCAGATATTTCTTCTGATTCGATATTGAAATATATAAAAAACATCTTCCCGACAAAAGGTAGGTTGGAAAACGTCTCGATTAATAAAAAAATCAATGTTTTCATTGATTATGCACATACACCCGATGCTTTGAAAAATGTTCTTAAATCACTTTCCTACTTCACAAAAGGACGATTGATCTGCGTTTTTGGTGCTGGTGGAGAGCGTGATAAAAGAAAACGTCCAAAAATGCTGGATGCTGCATTGGAATTTGCTGATCTATCAATAATTACAAATGATAATCCTCGTTATGAAGAACCTGCTGATATCATCAGAGATATTGTCGGAAATACAGAGATAGACGCACCCTACTGGATAACCCGTGATAGAAAAATTGCTATCCAAACTGCGATAAATTTAGCGAAAGAAGATGATATTGTTTTAATTGCCGGGAAAGGTCATGAAACTTACCAGGAAGTTAAAGGAAAAAAACTGCACCTCAACGATAAAGAAGTTGCTCAAAGTACTTTGATCGCAAAAGAATTAAAAGATGATGAGCTTTCTATTCCAATCGATCCTTTGCAATTAGAATATGTTTTCGGGCAAAAACTAGATATTGCTTCGGAAGATGTTCTACGATTTGTTTCAACGGATTCACGAACTATTCAGGATAATTCTCTATTTTTTGCTCTTAAAGGTGAGAATTTTGATGGGCATGATTTTATCAAAGAGGTTCAAAAGAAAAAGAATTGCTGGGTAGTTGTACAAAAAGAATTTAAAAGTTCTAATAGAAAATTGATTAGAGTCGAGGATACTCTGGAAGCTCTGGGACTATTAGCTCAAAAATATAAATCTTTATTCAATGTAACAACCATAGCAATTACAGGAAGTTTTGGTAAAACCACCACAAAAGAGTATATTTATAATATTCTTATCGACCAAGCATCTACACTTAAAACATATTCAAACGAAAACAACCTGATAGGTCTTCCCAAAACCATTTTCAAACTTAAACCAGAACACAAATATGCAATTTTGGAATTAGGTTCGAATCAATTTGGTGAAATAGCAAAACTCACAGAAATTTCAAATCCAGATATTGGCATTGTTACTGCAGTCGGTCCCTGTCATCTTGAATTCTTGAAAGATGAAAACGGTGTGTATCAGGAAAAATCAGCTCTTCTCAGATCGAATTTAAAGTTGAAGCTTTTTCCCGGTGATGATGATAGATTCAAAGAACTTGAAGGTATCACATTTGGTGAGGGTTTACAAAATAATTATAGAATATCAAAAGTATCAAGATTAGTAAAAGAAACCAAATTCTCAGTTAATAACGATAATTTCATAATTCCTACACCTTTTGATAAGTATTCATTAAATGCTGCGATTGCAGTGGCATTATCATCTGAATTAGGTATTTCAAAAGCAAATATCCAGGAAGGTTTAAATAAACCTCTTCAAATTTCTTTAAGGATGGAGATTCAAAAATCTGGTAATAAAACACTCCTCATAGATTGCTACAATGCAAATCCTGACTCTATGAAGGCAGCTATAAATTTCTGGGTTGAGTTTCAAAAGGGAAAACCTCATATTGCAATTCTTGGAGATATGCTTGAACTTGGGGAATTAAGAGAGAAATTACATAAAGATGTTTGGAAATTACTTAGTGAAAAAGAATATCATCAAATTATATCAGTAGGTGAACTTGCTCGATACTACCAAGCAGACCAGCATTTTAATAATGTTGATGAACTAATATCTTCTGATATTCTAAAAATCTTAGATAATGATGCAGTAATCCTTTTAAAAGCATCTCATGGAATTGAATTGGAAAAAATAATAGGAAGGATATAATTATGTTTTATCATTTATTTGCCCCTTTAGCGAATACCGAGATTTTCGGATACACAATTTTTAACGTTTTTCAATATGTTACTTTTCGCTCGATAGGAGCTTTTATAACAGCTCTCATATTTTCACTTTTTCTTGGACCAAAATACATCAAACTTTTAAAAAAGCATCAAGCTGTAGAAAGAATAAACGAATATGTGCCCATATCCCACAAAGAAAAAGAAGGTACTCCAACAATGGGAGGACTTATTGTTATTACCAGTCTTCTTATCTCAGCATTGCTCTGGAATAATCTTGTAAACAATTACATATTGATAATGATAATTACAACCATCTGGTTGGGTGGAACAGGCTTCCTAGATGACTATATGAAAAATTTTCTTCGTGCAAAAGAAGGTTTGATTGCCAGATATAAGCTGATGGCACAGATTACATTGGGTTTGCTCATATCATGCGCATTATATTTTGGTGCAGTAGACAACATACCTATGACCAAAATATGTTTACCACTTTTCAAAGATACAGCTATTCAACTTGGCTGGCTCTTTATCCCATTTGTAATTTTTATGATCACTGGTACTTCTAACGCTGTAAATTTAACAGATGGACTCGATGGTCTGGCAAGTGGTACAGTAGCCCTCTCTGCTCTTGCTTTGGGTATTATGGCATATATTAAGGGGAATTTCGTGATTGCAGAATATCTTAACCTTGAATTCATAAGTAATGCCGGGGAATTAACTGTATTCATTTCAGCCCTGATTGGAACCCTTCTTGGTTTTCTGTGGTACAATACCAAACCTGCCCAGATAATTTTGGGTGACACGGGTTCTTTATCTTTAGGGGGAATATTAGCAGTTTTAGCCATACTTCTCCGCGAGGAGATATTCTTTGCTATTGTTGGAGGAGTATTTGTAATTGAAGCTCTATCTACTATAATTCAGAGATATTATTTTAAATATACTCGAATCAAAACTGGTACAGGGAAGCGGGTATTTTTATGTGCACCAATTCATCATCACTTTGAATTGAAAGGATTGTCCGAAGAAAAAATTGTAATTCGCTTCTGGATTATTGCAACTTTGCTTGTAGCAATTGGGTTAGCAACCTTAAAATTAAGATAAATTATGAATGTAAAAGATTTTAAATTCGGAATATTAGGAATGGCAAGAAGCGGCCTGGCTGCTGCTTACAAAATAAAACAGCTCGGCGGGAATCTGTTCTTAAGTGAACTCAAACCAGAAGACAAAATAACAAATTTCCAAAAAATCAAAAATAACTTTGAATGCGAATTTGGTGGGCATACAGAAAAGATTTTAGATAAAGGTATTATCATTGTAAGTCCGGGAATTCCACTTGATATTCCAATCCTGCAAAAGGCAAAACAGAAGAATATAAAGCTCATAAGTGAGATTGAATTTGGGTTCTTAATAAAACATCCCAGCAGTAAAATTATTGCTGTGACCGGTTCCAACGGAAAAAGCACAACTGTAAGCTTAATCCATCACATATTACAAACCAGAGGGTACAATTCAGCTTTAGGAGGAAACATAGGCACAGCATTTACTTCTCTACCCATAGAGCAAGAAGGAATCGACTTTATTGTGCTCGAAATCAGCAGTTTCCAACTTGAATTAATAGAAAAATTCAAACCAGATGTAGCAATAATTTTAAATATTACACCTGACCATCTAAACAGATATACTAATTTCGATGAATATATTCTCGCTAAATTTAATATCTTCAAAAACCAAAACAAAGATAACTTTGCCATTATAAATCTGGATGATGAAATAAGTTCAAGGATAAAAAATGAGATATCCTCAACCAAAAAGTATTTTTCCTTAAAATCCAAAACTGATATCTATTTTGATGGTAAATATATCAACTTTAAAGAGGAGAAAATTTCAATAAAAGATTCAACCTTGAAAGGTCCACATAACATCGCTAATATAATGGCTTCAATATTAGCAGTTTCTCAGTATGGGGTTAAAAATGAGGTTATTGAAAAAGCATTAACAACCTTCAAATCTCTTCCCCACAGGCTGGAGTTTGTCTGTGAAATTAATGGAATCAAATTTATCAATGATTCTAAAGCTACTAACACTGAATCTGTTAAATATGCACTTCAATCATTTGAAAAACCCATCAGGATAATTATGGGTGGTGCAGGGAAAGGTGAAGATTATTCCGTATTAAATCCTTATCTTAAGAAATATGCAAAAAAAGTGTA
>JAGLWO010000235.1 GCA_023133395.1 Candidatus Cloacimonadota bacterium
CCTTTGATGAACACGATTTATACCTGGGTGATCACATCTCAAAAGTTAAAGAAATATATGAAAAAGGCGGCAAATACTACATCCCTGAAATCAGGATCGAGAGAAAAGGTAAGACAAAATGGATTTCTCATTACTTTTATGCAATTCAAGATGATAAGAAGAATGTCGATAAAGTAGTAATCCTTACTGAGGACATTACAAAACGTCAACAAGCTGAGGAGAAATTCCTCAGAACTCAATCCCGATTGACAACACTCTTCAAGAATGTACCCAATATCATCCTTTATGAAACAGGCGGAGAAGAAGATTTTATATCTGAAAATATTTATGATCTTCTTGGTTATCCAGCAGAAGATTTCATTAAAGAAAAGACCAAATTTTCTTCTCTTATTCACCCGGAGGACAAAGAATACATTAATCAAAAATATGCTGAATGGGAAAAAGCTGGAAAGAAGGATCTTTTGACTCTCTGGTTCAGGGTTAAGAAGGCTGATGGTTCCTACATGTGGATAGAAGATAGAATGGTTGAGATTACTTCTGAAAAAGAAAAAACATATAGAGCCGGGGTAAAAATCGATATCACTAATTTAAAACTTGCAGAAGAAGAAATAAAAGAAAGTTATAAAAAACTGAAAAGACTTTTGGAAGAAACAGTAAATGGGCTCGTATCTGCTGTTGAAATGCGTGACCCCTATACAGCTGGTCATCAAAGACGAGTAGCAATACTGGCAACCGCTCTGGCTAAAGAAATGGGGCTTACAGAAAAACAGATTGAAGGATTAAACCTGGCAGCATTGGTTCATGATATCGGAAAAATAAATGTTCCAGCAGAGATACTCAGTAAACCCGGAAAATTAACTCCCACTGAATTCAACTTGATTAAAATGCATCCTCAAACCGGTTATGATATTCTAAAATCCATCGAGTTTCCCTGGCCTGTAGCCGAGATGGTTCTTCAACACCAGGAAAGATATGATGGTTCCTCATACCCACAAGGACTGAAAGGTGAAGATATTGACCTTAAAGCCAGGATATTGAGCGTAGCTGATGTGATCGAGGCAATGTCTTCCCACCGACCTTACCGACCATCACTGGGAATTGATGCAGCTCTGGAAGAAATTGAGAAAAACCGTGGTATACTTTACGACCCTGATGTGGTAGATGCTTGCTTAATACTTTTCCATGAAAAGGGATTCGCATTTTCTAAACATAATAAAAAAAGTGAAGAAAAGCAAGCTAATTAAAAAAAACCTTCCAGCATTCGTTAGAAGGTTTTATTATATTTAAGTTATATTCTATTCCCAAAACCTATTATAATAATTCGGTGAAGCATGCTGTTTGAATTCAATAGTAAATTTTGTATTTTTAGTAGGGTTATAATTTAACTGGAAATTTGGAAGTACTTTACTCATATTGTCATTATTCCCCTCAAACTTAAACCCACTTTGGTAAGTAGCTGTTCCAAAGTTAACAAAATTCAAATCCACTTGTAAATTCAATTTTGAACTGAACTGATACTTTAAATGATTCGTATAAACAGATTGATAATAGCCCTGATTATTCGATGAAAATCCACTCATAAAAGTTATGGAGTGATTCATTGTAAATTTATCGGGATTCATAAAGGAAGGCATCAGTAAATTGGGCGTGAAAGCATTTGGAAGAATCTCTGCACTCAGCAAAAATGTAATAGTTAAAAGAACTGTGATAAATATTATTTCTTTCATCAGAACCTCCTGTTTAACTCTCTGGTTCATTTCATTTTCTATACAATATATGTCAAATTTAATTTATAATTACTTCAACAACATTGCTTTCTTAGTCCCCTCGTTACGAAAGTCCTCTTTCGTAACGAGCAAATTAATAAATTATTTTATCAATATCATTTTGTTGGTAATTATTTCCTTATTAGTAACAAGCTGATAGAAATAAACCCCACTCGAAACCTGCTTCCTGTTATCATCTCTGCCATCCCAGATGAGCTCAAAATCCCCGGGGGAAGTATAGCAATCCATCAGGGTTTTGACTTTCTGACCTTTGATGTTGTAGATTAGAAGTTTTACATTTCCTGATTCTATCAGGTTGAATACTATCTTCGTCTCTGGATTGAAGGGGTTGGGGTAATTCGTTAACTGGTATTGGGTGTTGGGTATTTGGTATTGGGTAGCTTCTACATATTGTTCAGCACCAAACTCATAACAGCCCATATCTATAATTGCCACTCCATTCCCGTCTCCATCCCATACTCGATAGTTATGCAAAAGATCCCACGGTGGTAAATATAAACCTGTTGTATCCGGTGTGCCAGTATCTATACAGGGGGAAAGCGGGGAAAGAAGATAAGGTTGCTCTGGTGTTCCGAAAAAAAGCGGGTCTTCGTCTATATTCCCCTCCAACCAGTTGACGATGTTTGCTCCATTTTGGTTGTAAATAGCATTTTGACCACCCTGGATGTTGCAGTGGGAAACCGAAAGTTCACTGACCAAAGTAGTCCAGTCAGTTAACTTTATTTCATAATCACAATCATTTCTCAAAATATTATTTTTGAAGATAATATTACCATTAAGATTACATGTATAGTCAGAAACATTATCTATAATAGTACAATTTGTAAAAGTAAGTATATAGTCACCAGTAACACTGGCACCTAATGTATGATCTCCATTATTCATTATGTTATTACTTATGTTATTACTAAATAAGCAGTTATTTATGTACACATTATCGAGTGTATAATTATAGCTTGTATTGCAAAAAGCAGTTGCGCTTCCTGGATCTAATATATTAGTTGAAATATTAGAATTAAAAGTACAAGCTTCAATAATTATATCACTACTACTCGAAACTTTTAAGCCGGCACAGAAAGGAGAATCACCACCTAAAACATTATATGAAAAATTACAGTTTTCTGCTTTAAAGAAACTGCATTCATAAAATATTGCTCCGGCAGTATAATTACCGGATTGGGTGTTTTCTACAGAAACATTCTTCAGATGTATATTCCCTGATAGACCTGCTCCTGCTAACGCTGCCGTTTTCTCTGTTATACAATCCTTAATTACAATATTCTCAAAACTAATAGAATCACATCTTGATATAAGTAATAAAGCTGAATTGAAATTACCATTCTTGAAAGTGATATTTTTTATCGTAGAATTTTCATAACCAGGTCCTGTATAAAACATAGGACAGAAATTCATTTCCGCATCAATTATAGTTGTATTAACATCTTCTCCAATAATGTTTACGTAAGCTTTACATCCAAAAGCAAATTGTTGTTGATTTTCACTGATATTGTATGTTCCCGCTGCCAGATGAATCGTGTTGGGACTCAAACTATCGGAAGCAATTTTTCTAACAGCCAAATTAATTGTTTTCATCGGCTCTTCCGGTGACATTCCCGAATTTGAATCGTCTCCATCAGGAGATACATACAAATCATGATTAAACGGTTCAATAATATAATTCAATATATCGAAAGTATAGGGATAAATATTTTGATAATGATACATCTGTGCAAAATAAATATCCGGCTCTGCAACCGTAAAGGTATCTACAATTACTTCAATTTCTTCTATGTAAGGACTTGAAGTACATATTTCTATACCTGTGGCTGCAAAATTATTATAAATGCTGCACCTGTTTACCGGGTCAAAAGTAACTTGAGTATAACCACGTATTCCCATGCCACCTCCGGTTTTTAAAGCGTAATTATTTCTAACCGAAGTCCCGGATAAAAATACATTCCCGTCTTTGATGTGCATTCCACCAGAATTATTACTATAATTACCGGTTATTATGCAGTTTATGATAGCACATTGAATTAGTAGATCCGGATCTCCCCAGATACTTATACCGCCTCCTCGTTTGGGGTAATCAAATTCACCCTGTCCGTTTGTAATTGTAAATCCGCGCAGACAAGTGTCAGTTTCTTCATTTACAAGACAGACACAACTGGTTATACGCTGTCCATCGATGATGGTGGAATCTATATAAGCTACATTGCCTGTGGTCAATTCCAGGCTGGCAACAGTTATATTTTTCCCGTTGTAGATGATATTTTCAAAATATGTTCCGGGATAAACGAGGATTGTGTCGGAATCAGCAGAAGAATCGATGCCTTCCTGGATGAAGGTGAAGTTTCCTCCTCCGGATTGATCGATTATCCAGGTGATACAATTTAACCACTGATAGACACTGATAATCACGAATAATAGGATAATAATTTTTACTCTCATTTATTCTCCAACCTTTACCACTTCTGGTTCAGTCCGGCAACTGCCGGATGAACCATACGTTAGATTTTTACAAATATACACCAAAACATGTGGTTCAATTAGCATAATTGAACCAGCAATAGTTTCAAACCCATCCCCACAGTGAAATAATACAATCTGGTTACAAAGCCCCAGCTTTGTAACCTTATCCCCCACAACATTCCCAAGCTGGGGCTTGGTAACGAGAAAACGCAGGCGATAATGCGCATCATCGCCTGCAAAATATCACTACTTCAAAAGCAGCATCTTCCTGGTTATTTCATTGTTATGTGTTCTTAATTTGTAGAAATAGATCCCTGATGTAATGTCTTTGCCATTTTCATCTTTTCCATCCCAGGATACATTGTAACTACCTGCAGGTTGTGTTCCTTTTATGAGTTCTTTCACCTTTTGACCTTTAATATTGTATATTGTTAGTGATACTTCAGATTCATCAGGTAAACTATAAGAAATTGTTGTTATGGGATTAAAGGGATTAGGATAATTAGATGCTTCAAGTTTGACAGGTTCGGGTTTACTTGCCGGCTCATCTTTGAAGGAAACATAATAGCAGTCCTTGTTATTTTCGACTTGAATAGAGCCTTTCTCGGTTCGAGATGTTTCGGGATCGTAAACATAGTATTCTCTTATAACTTTGTTCTCTGCTCTTCCTCCATAATAGAATTCAAATTCCAGACTGCCACCCTGACTTTCCAGGATATAAGCACAAATTTGAGCAGATGTATCCTGGACAACTGTTGCACCTTTGCATTCTCCATCTAAAAAAGTACCAATCTCCATTGGCAGGTCTTCGGGATCAAGCTGCATATAGATTGGGATATAATCAGCTTCCTCTTCATAAGAGAAACTTTGGGGTTCTTCGATTATGTAAGATTCTCTGGGGTCTTGATCTATCCAGCAGAATTCTACAATATCTTCCTCACACCAGACTACGACCATATCTCCCGGATTCAGGGTATAAGGAACATCTGGTCAACCATTGTCGTATTTCACAGACCAGTGAAGTGCCTTGATTGCATAGATGTTATCAAGATAACCATAAAAAGCATAATAAACATGCTGGGATCTACTCAAGTAGTATCCGATACAGTTACCACGGGGCATTTCAGCAAGTACCTGGAATGTAGTCGTTGCTTCACATCTGAAACCTGAAATATCAAATGAACATGCATTCAGGGTTTGGAATTTATACCCTTGTGGACTGGTAATTTCGTGGTCAGGATTAATCCAATCTGGATCATCATAATAAAATTCAATGTAAGCTCCCGATCCTAATACATAACATTCACCAGTAATAAAATCATCTTGTATTGGGACAAGCAAAGGATCAACGGTGTTGTAGGCAATTCTTTTATCGAGTATATCAAAGCACAGCCATTTCCAGCCGACATCAGGTATTGTCCAATAGCTCGGGAATTCATAGGTTTTTACTTCGTGAGGATGGTAATATGCTCCCATATCGTTGTGAGTACCGTCGGGATCATTATATTGGGGGTCCGGGTCACCTGTATCTATGCAGGGAGATTTTTCTTCTTCATTCCAGGAGAGATTAAATTCGTTTATTACTATTTCTTGTAAAAGTTCTTGAGCTAATACAAACAAAGAAATAATCGAAAACAAAAGAATTATTATTATTCTCATTTTTTCACCTTATCCGGCAAATGTTTCTTATTTATTCACTCAATAATTTAGATTATATATCAATACTTTGTCAACTAAAAAAACGAGTCAGATTGATTTAATTATAACTTTCCAAAACTTATTATTTAGATTCCCACTTACGAGGGAATGACAGAACAGTTTTCTATTCTCCTTCCTAATCCGGCAACTGCCGGATGGGAAGGTCTTAATTCCTAAATCAATTCCTTTACTTCTTTATATTTTAATTTTCTAATGATATTCAACAGATTTTCCAGCCTGGAATATAATTCATCTATAGATCCGTTATTTTCAATATTAATATCTGCCAGTTTCTGTTTATCAAAATCCGACATCTGAGCTTTGATTCTCTGTTCGATTTCCTTAAGCGGAATACCATAATTATTTTTTAATCTTTCTATCTGATTTTCTTTATTTGCGGAAATATTAATGGTCAGGTTGAATGCTTTTTCAATCCTGTTTTCAAAAAGTAACGGAATTTCAAAAATTAAATAATCTTCTGTACTGTTATCAATAATTCTCTGGGTTTCTTTTCGTATTTTTGGATGAAGAAGATTGTTTAAGAAATATAGATCTTCTTTTGAGTTAAAAACTTTATTCCCCAGTTTCTTACGATCGATTTTATTATCTGATAAAATGTTATTTCCAAATCTCTCCACCAGCTTTGAAATTATATCTTTATCTTCTAAGAAAATATGTCCAATTTTATCAGCATAGTAAACTTGAAAACCCTTTTTTTCAAACCATTTGGAAACAGTAGTTTTTCCTGAAGCAATTCCACCTGTTAATGCAATTAAAAAAGGTCTTTTATAAGGTTTCATCTTTAATCCGCTGGGAAAGTTCATCTATAGTCAAACTGGTAAATAACTCCCCATTTTTAGCAACGGAAATTCGACCCGTTTCCTCTGAAACGATTATAGTGAACGCATCCGTTCCTTCAGTGATTCCTACACCAGCTAAGTGGCGAGTTCCAAATTTCTGAACATACTCCACATTCTCAGAAAGAGGGAGTACTACTTTTACAGCAAGGATTCTATTATTTCTAATGATAGCAGCTCCATCATGCAGGATTGTCTTGTTATTGAAAATTGTGAGTAGTAATTTAACAGATATCTGGGCATCTATTATTTCGCCAGATTCGATATAATCATTTAATTTTCTACTGTTCTCGATAACAATGAGTGCACCTATTTTCCTGAAGGACATAATTGAAACCGCATTTAAAAGCGGAGAATACACCGACTTTTTAGCATCCCTAAATAGTGATTTCAGATCATGACTTTGAGCAATACGAGCAAACAAGTTCCTTATCTCCTGCTGGAATAATACGATAAATATGATTATCCAGTAATCTTTCAGAACCCTCAATACAGATGACATCATATTCAAATTGAGAATAGATGCTGTGAAATAAATCAGGAGAACAGCTACAAGCCCGATAAGTATCTGGTATCCACCAGCTTTTTTTAACAGAATAATAATACGATAAAGCAAAAAAGCAACTATTAAAATATCTATTATATCTGTAATTTTTGGAATTAATATACTCATTTAATTTCCTTTATACTTTGTAGGGTCTGCAAAAATCTTTTGTGTTCTTTCACATCATGAACTCGAATAATTTCGACTCCATTTTGGAAGGCTAAAGCAGTTGCTGCCAAACTACCTTCTAATCTATCAGTAGATTTCGATTTGTAAATTCTGCCAATGAAACTCTTCCGGGAAGAACCAATCATAATAGGAAGACCAAAACATTTAAATTCAGAAAGTTTTTTTAAAATCACTAAATTATCAATATGTCTTTTACCAAAACCTATTCCAGGATCAATGATTATTCTTTCTTTCTCGATTCCGTTTGAATTACAGAATTTTATCCTTTCTTTGAAAAACTGTAATATCTCCTCGATCGTATCCTCATAATAAGGATTCTTCTGCATTGTCTGTGGAGTTCCCTGCATGTGCATTAAAATAACCGGGATGTTTCTATACTTTTTCAGAACATCAACCATCTTATTATCAAATCTTAATGCACTGATTTCATTTACAATTGAAGCTCCCTTTTCAATGGCTTTCTCAGCAACTTCAGCTTTGTATGTATCAATTGAGATGGGGATATCAGTTTCCTGTTGCAATTTCTCTATCACTGGAATTACTCGATCCATTTCTGTTTGAATATCGATTTTCTCTGCGTTCGGTCTGGTTGATTCCCCGCCAATATCGATTATATCAGCACCTTCATTAATCATTTCAAGAGCATGTTCCACAGCTTTCCCAGTATCCAAAAATTTAGTCCCATCGGAAAAGCTATTGGGTGTCACGTTTAGAACTCCCATGATTTTTATTCGAGACAGGTCCAATATCTTACCATTACAGTTGATAGACTTTGCAGGTTTTTCCAAAAACTCCTGCAATAGCATTTTCAAATCTTCTTTAATATCTGGAAGCCCAAAAATTGTCTGATTTTCCAATTTTTTAATTAATTTTTTTATCTTATCCGCATTTCCAAGAAGGATCATGTCGCTGTGTTTTTCAATGCCATTAACAACTCCGCGAGCTACTGCAGCATCTCCCCCGATAGACAGCATTTCCTGCTTAAGAATATTTGCTGCACCAATATGAACATTTGTAAGTTTAATTGAAAGCTCCAGTGCTTTTTGAGCCATAAGCCCTATACCCTGAGAAGAAACATTTATCTTTTCCAATTCTCTTTGCACATCTTTGAGAGTCTTAATGTAAAGAATTCTATTCATACTCTATCTTAATTCGTAAATAAAAGTGATGATTCCTTTTTGTATAATATCCTGATGAAGAGGATTGAACTTCCATTTACTGAGAGCATTTAGACTATTCAATTCCAGCTTGGGGTCAGCTTTCTGAATGATCAACATATTTGTAACTGTTCCATCTGGAAGCACATCAAATCTTATTTTTAATTTGGCACTTATCTGAATCCCTTCAGGATACTTCGGAATGATTTTTTCTAATATTCTTCGATTAGCAATTTCTCCTTCCA
>JAGLWO010000236.1 GCA_023133395.1 Candidatus Cloacimonadota bacterium
CACTGTCATCCAAAAATCATTAATGCCCTTAATGAGCAGGCAAAGACTTTGACCTTAACCTCAAGGGCTTTTTTTAATAATAAGCTCGGAGAATATGAAAAATATATAACCGATTATTTCGGATATGAGATGGTTCTTCCTATGAATACGGGTGCTGAGGCTGTGGAAACTGCTATGAAACTATCCCGAAAATGGGGTTATGAAGTCAAAGGAATTGAGGATAATAAAGCGATCATTATAGTAACCCAGGGTAACTTTCATGGTAGGACTATAGCTGTAATTTCAGCTTCTACAGATCCAACTGCTTATACAAATTTCGGTCCGTTCCTGCCCGGGATTATCAAGATACCTTATAATGATCCTGATGCATTAGAAAGGGTATTAACAAAACATCAGAAGAAAGTTTGTGCGTTTCTAGTTGAACCCATTCAGGGCGAAGCCGGGGTTAATGTACCCGATGATGATTACATAAGAAAATGTTATAATATCTGTAAAAAATACAATACTCTCTTTGTTGCTGATGAAGTTCAAACCGGTATAGGCAGAACCGGACGAATGCTCTGCTGTGAATATTCCAACATCAAACCTGACATCCTGATTTTGGGAAAAGCTATTTCAGGTGGTGTGTTACCAATTTCAGTGGTCTTATCTTCAAGAGAGATAATGATGGTTATCAAACCTGGTGAACATGGTTCTACTTTTGGAGGATTCCCGCTTGCATGCGCTGTAGCTAAAGCAGCACTCGAAGTTGTAAAAGAGGAAAATCTGGTAGAAAATGCAGAAAGACTAGGAAAAATCTTCCGTGATGAATTAAATAAGCTTGATTCTCCTCTTATAGAAAAAATTCGGGGGAAGGGTCTCTTAAATGCTGTTGTCATTAAACCAACAGACAGAATTAAAGCCTGGGATGTATGCTTGAAGCTTAAGGAAAACGGTCTTCTTGCCAAACCTACTCATGACCATATTATCAGGTTTGCTCCTCCATTAATTATAACCAAAGAGCAATTGATGGATTGTATTAATATTATCAAAAAAACCTTTGAAGAACTAAGTTAAAGAGAAGAATTACAGTTAAGATCTAGGCTTTAAAAAGCCACCCTGACTGTCCTAAGCGGGGTGGCTTTTATTTAGAAAATTTAAGGAGTGTATTTTGAAAAAGATTTTTTTTATTTTTATTATAGTAATAATATTGTTTGGATGCAGTTCAAAAAGCGAAGATAAATTGATTGTAGGAATTATTAAACCATCCTTAAATCATCTTCCTTTTGATTTTGGTTTAGAAATAGGAACTTTGAACAGATCAGATTATATTATCAAAAAATTTTCATCTGGTTGGGAGACAAACGAAGCCTTGATATCAGGTAAAATTGATGTGGCAATTATGCCCTTTACCTATGTTTGGACGGGGGTTTCAAAAGGGAAGAAAGTCAAAATTATATCATTCTTTGAGCGCGAAAGTGATGGTATAATCGCAAAAAAGGAAATTAAAACATTAGAAGATCTTCAAGGAAAAAAAATTGGAGTACTGCGAGCTTCCACCCTGGATATTTTCGCTGAAATTTGTGCCGAGGATCATAACATTGATTTTGAAATGATTTATTTCAGGACTCCAATGGATATGGCATCGGCACTTCGTTCCGGGAGAATTGATGCACTGAGTTTTTATGTTCCTCCCATCTTCAAATTTGATGAGGAATTCCATATAATTCACTGGTATAGTGAAGACTACCCCTTTCACACCTGCTGTGATATAGCAGCCACGGAAACTGCCATTCAAAAAAAACTTCCAAAAATAAAAAAATTTCTTAAGGGCTTGGAAAAAAGTACAGATGAAATGAACAACTCTCCCCAGGTTGCTTACGAAGCAGCAAGAACTTTTTTCGACCTGTATTTAAGAGATGCAAAAAAGTCTTTATATCATACTAAATTTGTGATGGAATTCACTGATGTTCAGAAAAAATTTGAACAGAAAGTCATTAAAAAAATGATCGAAAAGGGATATATAGAAAATGAGGTAAATCCAGATGATGTTTACTTTGAAGTTAAATAAGTTCGATTCTTTAGGCGGATTGTTTATTATTTTCCTTTTTATTCTGTTAGCACTCTCTCTTGGCATAACATACTCTGATGTAATTAGAATTAATCTACCCTTAGAACTCCTCTTTACAGACATTCTGATCTCTTTTTTAAGAGTAAGTGTAATTGCTCTCATAGCCTGGATTCTGGGTATAATTGGAGGATATTTTCTCTATCATTATCGAATTCTGGACAAATTATTTCTTCCTTCAATAAATTTTATTCGTCACATTTCTCCATTTGCCTGGCTACCATTTGCTATAATCTGGTTCGGTCTTGGGGAAGTTCCTATTATATTTATAATGTTTATAACCCTCTTCTTCCCGACTTTAATAGCTGCTTCAGATAGTTTTTCACATATCCCGAAAGAATATCTTGATGAAGCTCAAGTTTCAGGTGCAACTCAGTTTCAGTTATTTATTTATATCCAATTACCAATAACATTACCAAGTTTAATGAGTCTCTTTCGGATAATATGGGGATTGGGATGGACAGTTATCATCGCTGCCGAAATGCTGGGAGTGAATAGTGGTCTTGGGTTTCGATTACTCGATTTTCGTTACTTGCTTAAATACCCTGAAATGCTAATATATCTTATCATAATGGGTTTCTTTGGAATCTTAGTAGATCATTTTCTAAGAGAAATAATAAAATCTTATACTACTAAATCTCACAATTAATCTTGTGCGTTTAGTAATATGTAAAGTTTATCTAATAACAATAATAACAACAGATAAAAGGTTATTATGACATACAAATTATACATAAAGGTGATTGCTCTGTCATAAATAAATTACA
>JAGLWO010000237.1 GCA_023133395.1 Candidatus Cloacimonadota bacterium
GCTTCCACTGCACGAGCTTCATCTGTCTTTGCAGTTGATAAATAAAAAACTTCAATACCATCAATGACCTCTTTGCGGTGAGCATTACAATGGATAGAAATAAAAAGATCTGCTGTATTCTCGTTTGCAAATTTCGTCCTCTGCTGAAGTGAAACAAATTCATCTTTCTCCCGTGTTAAAAGCACTTCTACATCAAGGTTATTTTCCAGGATTTTTTTTAGTTTTTTGGTAACAGTAAGTACTATATCTTTTTCAAAATTCTTTTTGGAATATCCAACTGCACCCGGGTCTTTTCCACCATGTCCGGGATCCAATACTATTGTGCGAATTGAACTATCCACTGGAGTTTCTGCAATGATATTACCTTTTTCGAATGTAATTTTATCCGGAAAAATATCCGGAAAAATTTCCTTTAGGAAAACCACAGGAATATAGTATTTTCCATCTTTTTGAACAATATCATAAGAAAAACTATACGTCTCAGAATGAAAAAACACATAGGAAGATTCCAATAAAAAAATCAACTGCTCACCATAAATATTGACATTTAATCGCTGATCCAAGAGGTCTTCCATTATCTTTGCTTTAAAGGTTTTATTCAATTCAAAAACGTTAAAATATTCTATCTCATTTATCATTTCCGTGTTGATAATTTCCGGTGCTAATTTTGATTTATATTCAACAGTTATTGATGCTGAAAGATTCAAACTAAAGAATATTATTATTACCAAGAACCCGATCTGTTTCAAAAACTCCTCCTGATCTATATAAAAAATTTCATTAAACAAACCTCTATTCAGGTATGCAAATTTTCAATTCCCTTTTATTCATAGCAAGATATAATTTATAACTCAGAGTTGATGCAAGAAGAAATAAAAACATTGCTGTACAAAAAAGTGCTCTAATACCAAGTGTTTTCATAATCAATAATCCCAGGAAAGGAGCGAATAATCCTCTTATGCCAGTCAAAGTAACATGAACACCCTGATACATTGAAACATCTTCCTTTCCAGCAAAATAAATGGAACTGATATTCCAGGAGATAATCAGTCCAGACATTGCAATACCAAAAATAAAAAAAGCAAGATAAACGATATAATTAACAAAACTATAACCAATGAACAAACTGGAAATCAGTAAAGTAAATGGATAAAAACTAATAATAAGAAAAATTAAAGTTGTAAACAACGCAGGATTTTTTCGATCATAGATCTTCCCGGCAAATGGAGCTAAAAATAATATCCCGATCTGAGAAATTATTCCTTTTGCCAGGAAAGTATGAGTATAATTCATTTGCAAATATTCTACAAGGTATTTTGGAATTGCTGGAAGCAGGATCATAAAAGAGACTCCATAAATAAAAAAATTCCTTTGAAAAATCGCAAAATCTCTATTTTCTTTCAAGATTTCCAATGTACGTTTTATTGGCTTAACAAAAAACTGTTTAAGATTCAAGAATGCTTTATCTTCAAAGCTTCTCTTTTTAATTTTTATCAAAGCCATTATGAGTGCGCCAATACATCCCATAATGCCTACAACTGCAAAAATATACCTGAACCAGTTCTCGTTTATATCCAGGATTTTACCAGCCATAAAGCTTGTACAAATTATAACTAAAGTTATTAAACTGGAAGTATAACCAAATATTATCCCTCGATTTTTCCTGGTTATGTTCATCTGGTATATGGAATTACGTGCTGGACTGATAAAAGCACTAAAAGAAAATATAACAATCAGGATAACCAAATACTGATAGTAATTATGAACCCAGAGCATGAAGATCAAACTCAATCTTCCCATAAAAGCGGTAAGAACAAAGAATTTGGAAAGACTTTTTGAATGTTCTAATATCTTTCCCCACCAGATAGAAAGAAGATTGGAAATAGGCCAGAGCATTACCAGAATGGTGATCTGCCAATCAAAAGCATGAAGAGCTTTTTTTGCAATTATATCCTGTATCTGGAATGAACTGAAAACAAATCCATTAAAAAAAGCTACAAGTATTAGAAGGAAAAAAGTTCGTTTCTCTACCTTGTTTAATTTCATAAACTTCAGCCAATTATCTAATTTTTTTTTAAAGCAAATTCCTTAAAGTAATAAACTTTGTCCACTTATATCTAATTGGAAATATCCATTATTGCTTTCATAAAAAAATTCTTGCTTTTAAT
>JAGLWO010000238.1 GCA_023133395.1 Candidatus Cloacimonadota bacterium
GGTCCTTCAGGTTGTGGAAAATCTACATTATTAAGATGTTTCAATAGAATGAATGACCTGATTCCTGAAGCAAAAATAAAAGGGAAAGTTCTTTTATATGGAAAAAACATATATTCATCTAAAGCTGATGTAACAACGATTAGAACAAAAGTAGGAATGGTATTTCAAAAACCCAATCCTTTCCCAAAATCAATTTATAAAAATGTAGCTTACGGGCTTAATATTCAAGGGATAAAAAAAACAGAAATTAACAGAATCGTTGAAAAAAGCTTGAAAGATGCCTGGTTATGGGAAGAAGTGAAAGACAGGCTTCATGAATCGGCATTCTCACTTTCCGGTGGTCAGCAGCAGCGTCTTTGCATTGCCAGAGCATTAGCAAACGATCCTGAAATCGTTCTTTTAGATGAGCCTACTTCTTCTCTCGACCCAAAAGCAACTGCAAAAATTGAGGAACTATGCCTTGAGCTTAAAAATAAGGTTACTATTTTGATCGTAACCCACAATATTGCTCAAGCTGGTCGCATTTCAGATCATACAGCTTTTATGTATCTGGGAGAGATGGTAGAATTTGGAGAAACTCAAAAGATGTTCACCGTTCCAAAAGACAAACGAACCGAAGCATATCTGAGCGGTGTGTTTGGATAGGAGAATAATAATGAAAAAAACAATAGCACTCGTCGCCCACGACGATCAAAAGGTGGATATGGCGGAATGGGCCAATAAACACAAAAAACAACTAAGTAAACATAACCTGGTAGGAACAGAAGGAACCTGCAAAACTGTAGAAAGCGTTGCCGGATTAAAAGTACGAGCTTTAGGTCACGGACCCGATGGTGGCGATATCATCATTGCCAATGAAGTGCTGCAGGGCAATATTGATATCCTGATATTTATGATCGATGCCAGAACTCCGCACGGTCACGAACATGATATTCAAACTTTAATACGCATTTGCGTTCTGAAAGACGTTCCTATTGCTTTAAATAAAAAAAGCGCTGAGCTCATGTTCTCATCTGAAATGATGAAGAAATAAATAAGGAGATAAATAAATGCTTAACGAAAAAATTGAAGAATTGAAAAAGAACATTATCGAAGAAGCAAATCTGGTTGAAACAATGATCGAACTTTCTATTGAAGGACTTCTGGAAAAAGACAATTCCAAGCTGGAAAAAGTATTTGAACTGGAAGAGCAGATAAACAGCAGGGAAATAGAAATCGAAGAAGAAGCCATTAGCCTTGTTGCCTTATATCAACCGGAAGCAAAAAACCTGCGCACAATAATGATGATCTTGAAAATGAACAACGATTTGGAGCGAATGGGAGACCTGGCAATAAACATCGTGCAAAGCGCACAATACCTAATCAGGAAACCGTTCATAAAGAAACTTATCAACCTACCGTCCATGGCAGAAGAAACGCAGAAAATGCTGAAGAATTCCATCACTGCCTTCATCGATGAAAATACCGAACTGGCAAAACAGGTCTGTATCGACGATGATGTAGTAGATGACCTTAAAGAACACATTTACCGCGTGCTCATCACCTATATGATGGACGATCCGGCTACTATCAAAAGAGCGTTCCACATAAATAAAATATCTTCCAACCTGGAACGAATTGCCGATCTTTCTACCAATATTGCAGAAGATACAATTTATATGGCAAAGGGAAAAGTTATTAAACATCATAAAGAAAATTGACTAAAACTTCTCATAACAAATAATAAATTTGACAGTTCAAATCGGGTATAGTTTTTTACCAAAAAAGCTCTAAGGAGCAAGTATTTTAATGATTGCAACCATTTTCAAGTTGTTAGGAGCACTCGGAGTTTTCCTGTATGGAATGCGCGTGATGAGTGAAGGTATACAGAAAGTTGCCGGTAAAAAAATGCAATCTATCCTTAATTATATGACAGCTAATCGTGTAGTTGCCGTTCTTACCGGTTTTCTTATAACCGGGCTTGTACAGTCATCTTCTGCTACTACAGTGATGGTGGTTAGTTTTGTGAATGCCAGCTTACTCACTCTTACACAAGCTATCGGCGTTATAATGGGAGCCAATATAGGAACCACCGTAACTACCTGGCTCATATCTATTATTGGTTTTAAATTCAGTATAACGGCTGTAGCTCTTCCCATAGTTGGGATCGGTCTGCCTTTCATGTTCTCGAAGTATAAGAAAAGAAGGGACATTGGCGATATCCTAATCGGTTTTGGTTTGTTGTTCCTGGGCCTTATGTTCCTGAAAAGTTCCGTACCGGATATTAGAAGTAATCCGGAAGTTTTAGAATTTTTAAAAAATTACACTGAACTGGGATTTACGTCGTTCTTGATCTTTGTAGGAGTTGGTTCCATACTTACAGTTATCGTGCAATCTTCCAGTGCTGCCATGGCTATCACAGTTACGATGGCATTCATGGGCTGGATTGGTTTTGAAACTGCAGCAGCGATAGTGTTGGGAGAGAACATAGGAACCACTGTAACAGCTTATCTTGCTTCTATTGGAACTTCCGTAAATGCTCGTAGAACAGCCCGTGCACATTTCCTTTTCAATGTCTTTGGCGTTATCTGGATGGCTTTTATCTTTAGATATTTTACTGCTTTCATCCTGAAAATAGCCCCCTGGAATTCCAGCCTGCAAGAAAACCTACCCTTAAATCTCTCTCTGTTCCATACTGTATTTAATATTGCTAATACACTCATATGTATACCATTCATAGCTCAGTTCGCTAAATTAGTAAATATTCTTGTAAAAGCCAAAGAAAGCGATCTCTCCAAAGAATACAAACTGCAATACATATCAACGGGACTTCAGGATACAGCCCAGATGAATATCCAAACTGCCAAGATAGAGCTCACAAAAATGGCTCATGTAATAGAGCAAATGTTCACCACTTTCCTGAATGTATTCCGCAACCCGGATACAAAGATGGGAACTAAAGTGGAAAAAGTTAAAGAAATGGAAAACCTTACCGACCAGATGCAGGAAGAGATCACAAAATTCCTGGTGGAATGTTCAAAAGAAGAACTCAGTGAACGAAGCGTGATGAACGTTACCGCCATGATGCGTGTGGTGAATGAACTGGAAAATATCGGTGATAGTTGTTTTAAATT
>JAGLWO010000239.1 GCA_023133395.1 Candidatus Cloacimonadota bacterium
CCATCACCACCAGCGCTAGGAGGTGGTGTAAAAAAATCAACTGCTTTTTTGTTATTTTTAAGGTATTGTCTAACTTTACTCCTCAGGGCTCCTGTTCCTTTTCCATGAACAATGCGAACACTCGAAAGTCCGTTCATAACAGCATTATCTATAAAAGCTTCTATTTCCGGCAGGGCTTCATCAAAACGGTAACCAAGTATTTTCAGTTCCAATTTTATATCTTTTTTAGGAACACTAATTACCTTTGATTTTATAGGCTTCTTTCCAGCTTTTGTAACCTGGTAAAGATTATCCTTTGAAGTAGTAAGGAAAATCCCATTCATATCTACTTTTATGGAATTATTAGAAATTTCGATGATTTCACCTTCCATTTCAACTTCCTTAATCCACACTGTTTGTCCAATTTTAGGAATCTTTACAGGGCTTCGTTTTACTTCAAGAAGTTCTTCTTCTTCCTCGGTAAATTCTCTGTTTATCTCAGTAATTTTTTGTAAAGATTTTTCCAGAAGATTTTTCCGCTTCTCTTTATTTAATTTCTTTATGTTTGAAATTTCTTCATTTAATTCCTTCTGAAGTGTTATAAGGAAATCTCGTGCTTCTTTGATGGAGTTTTTTCTGATCTTTTTTGTTTCTTTTTCCAGTTGTTCTATTTTATTTTGATGTTCAGATATTTTCTTGTTCAATAATGCTGTTTTGAGCTGAGATTGGTAATTCTGACGGGAGAGTTCCATTTTTTCTTCAGTCATCCTTTTTAAAAGGTCAGTTAGCTCCACATTTTGATTTCCTGTAAGTTCTTTTGCTCTATCGATGAGAATTTCATCCATTCCCAATTGGCTGGCAACTTCGATCGCAAAACTATTTCCCGGAAGTCCTAACTTGAACTGATAGGTCGGTAGATGTTTTCCAGGATCAAACTGCATGGCAGCATTAATGCAATTTTCATGTTGTTCTGCAAAAATTTTAAGGGCTGTATAGTGAGTTGTTATCACTCCGAGAACGTTTCTTTCTGTCAGCTTTTCCAAAATTGCTTGAGCTAAAGCAGAACCCTGCTCAGGGTCTGTAGCTGCACCTATCTCATCTATCAGGATAAGAGAATTAATATCCCCGGATTTTACCATTTCCTTAATATTCTTGATATGTGAGGAAAAGGTACTTAAAGCATTTTCTAAAGATTGATTATCACCAATATCAGCAAAAACATCTCTAAAAATCCCGATAGAACTCTCTGAATTTGCAGGAATAGGTAAACCCGATAAAGCCATCAGAGTTAATAGCCCAACTGATTTCAGAGTAACCGTTTTCCCTCCGGTATTAGGACCGGAAATCAGAAGCAATTTGAAGTCACTTCCAAGCTCCAGGTTAAAAGGGATCACATCATCAAAGTTATCCATCGTTTCCAGCAGGAGAGGATGACGTGCATTAATCAGATTCAAATAAGGCTTCTCCACTATTTTAGGTTTTTCTGCTTTAAGGCGATTTGAAAACCTAGCAGATGCAAAGTAGAAATCAAGTTTTTTTAAAATCTCTGTGTTCTT
>JAGLWO010000024.1 GCA_023133395.1 Candidatus Cloacimonadota bacterium
TCATCAACTCAAAATGATAGTTTATGGCAGTGGACAATTCCGGACACTCTGGAAATAGCGGATAATTATAAGATTAAAATCTCTGATGCAAGCGATGGAGTTCCAAGTGATGAAAGTGATGGTCCATTTTCCATTTCAGGAATTTACAGAATTTATGAAATTCAGACTACTGCCGACAGTCTTGAAGGTCCTTCACCATATCTGGGTGAAAATGTTAAGATTTCGGGAATTGTTACAGCAGTTACTTCAAACGGGTATTATCTGCAGGATGCTGCAGGAGCCTGGAACGGAATATTTGTGTATGATAGTTCTCATTCCCCAAACAGAGGTGACAGTCTAATAATAACCGGGCTTGTAGATGAATATTTTAGTTTAACTGAACTAAAGGATTTAATTGAATATCAACTTGAATCTTCAAATAATAGTCTACCGGATTCAATTCTGGTTTCTACGGGAAATATTGCACAGGAAAAGTATGAAGGAGTTTTTGTTTATGTAACAAATGCAGAATGTACAAATGATAATCCTGATTATCCAGATGACTATGGTGAGTGGCTTATAGATGATGGTTCAGGGGAAATCAGAGTTGATGATCAGATGCATGCATATTCTCCCACAGAAGGTGTTTTTTATAACATTACTGGTGTAGTAAATTATTCTTTCAGTAACTTCAAAATTGAACCGAGAGATGCAGATGATATAAGTTTATTTATACCTGGTACACCTGAGAATGTACAAATTGAAATTATTGCTAATGGAGACAGTATAAAAATTTCATGGGACAATGAAGGATATGAATATAAAATATATAGTTGCGATGATCCCTATGGTACTTTTGATTCGCTTGAGACCACCGTTACAAATACCGGTCAGGCGGTTCTGTCAGCACCTGTTGAAGTAAAGAAATTTTATCGTATAACAGCTGAATAAATGGATACTATTCCGGTGGGAGTTTTTTTACCTGACAGATAATAAAAACTTCCGAAGTTTTGGAAACTTCGGAAGTTTGCTTCCAAGTTAGTCCTTTTTTATTGTTTAGAATAAATTTTACAGAAAAAGCTTGTCATTCAAATACATATAAACAATTTTTTGATATAAGAATTATATTATTATCTGGAGGAAAAATGGCAAAAATAAAAATAGGCATTCTAACCGCTGGTGGAATTGCTCCGTGCTTATCTTCCGCAATAGGAAGATTGATCATTAAATATACAGAATTTGTTCCCAATGCTGAAATAATCGGGTATCTTAATGGATATAAAGGTCTGCTTCTTGGTAAAAGTATTTTAGTAAATAAAAAAGTCAGGAAAAATGCAAAGCTATTATATTCTTATGGCGGAAGTGTAATTGGTAATAGCCGGGTTAAATTGACCAATGCGGAAGACTGTATTAAAAAAGGATATATCAAGAAAGGTGAGAATCCGCTGCAGGTAGCAGCAGACCAATTAATAAAAGATGAGATAACTATCCTTCATACTATTGGCGGTGATGACACCAGTACAATGGCAGCAGAACTTGCCGGGTATTTAACTAAAAAAGGATACGAACTCACTGTAGTGGGATTACCAAAAACCGTTGATAATGATGTTTTTCCAATAAGGCAAACTCTGGGAGCGTGGACTGCAGCACGTCAGGGAGCAGTTTTTTTTGAAAATATTGCAAATGAAAATACTACTAGCTCACGTCAGTTGATCATCCATGAAGTAATGGGAAGAAATTGCGGATGGTTAACAGCAGCTACAGCACGTGAATATCGACGTAGATTGGGAAAGAAAAAATTCTTACCGGATATTTTACTGACGAAAGATCGCTGGGATATCGATGCTATTTATATTCCTGAAATGAAATTCGATATTAAAAGTGAAGCAGAAAGATTGAATAAAAAAATGAACGAAAAAGATGGAGTAAATATTTTCCTGAGCGAGGGTGCAGGAGTAGAAAGCATTATTGCAGAAATGGAAGCAAATGGAGAAACCGTTCCACGTGATGCCTTCGGACATGTTTGTCTGGATGATATAAATCCAGGGCAGTGGTTTGCAAAAAAGTTTTCTAAAATGCTGAAAGCTGAGAAAGTTCTTGTTCAGAAAAGTGGATATTTTGCCAGATCTGCAGCTCCTCGTAAAAAAGATCTGAAACTGATATTTAATACTGCTGATATGGCAGTTCAATGTGGTTTAAGTAAAGAAAGTGGAGTGATTGGAATCGATGAAGAGAAGAATAATGTTTTGCGATGTATTGAATTCGATAGAATAAAAGGGGGGAAACCTTTTGATACGGATATACCCTGGTTCCAAAAGATGCTTGAAGAGATAGGACAGATAAAAAAGAGGACATGATGAAAATTAAATTCAGAGATGTAAGTTCAGGAATTGTTGAAGCAAGAGCTGTTATCGAAATTGTACCAGGAATTTTCATTAACGAAGTTACTATCCTGAAAAAAGATAATGAAATAATCATTGAACTGCCACAAAAGAGCTTTCGGGGTAAAGATGACAGAATGCATTATCTGAATATTCTTACCTTTGAGAATGAAAATAAAGAAACCATCTGGAAAATGGAAATAAAGGAAGAATTTCTCAAGTGGCGAAAAAATAATAAGAAAGTATTAATTTACGAATCATAATATATGCAAGATAGAAAAGATAGAGTGTTCTTGGTTGGTGTTCATTGGAGTAAAGACTCTAGAGAACATTATAATGAATCTGTAAATGAGCTGAATCATCTTGCAGATACTGCTGAAGTTGAAGTTATAAAAACATTTATCCAAACTCTTAAAAAACCCAACACAGCAACTTATATTGGAAAAGGTAAACTTCAAGAAATTAAAACCTTAGTACAAAAACTTAAAGTAAACACCCTAATTTTTAATAATAACCTTTCGCCATCTCAATCACGGAATATCTCTGATTTAACCGGTTGTAATGTTGTAGATAGAACTGAGCTTATCCTCGATATTTTCGCCAGACATGCCCGCACCAGACAGTCAAAACTTCAGGTTGAGCTGGCACAATTAGAGTATGCCTATACAAAATTGAAAAGGCTATGGAAACATCTTTCACGTATACAGGGTGGTATCGGATTCCGAGGACCTGGTGAAACACAAATTGAAGTTGATAGAAGAGGAATTCGCAAAAAGACAGCAATTCTAAAAAAGAAATTAAAATCCATAGAGAAGACTTCCTTAACAAAAAGAAAAAAACGGAAAGATATAATTTCAATAGCATTGGTAGGTTATACAAATGCTGGAAAATCAACTCTCTTTAATAAACTAACTCATGAAGATCGTTATACAGCAGATCAACTTTTTGCCACTCTGGATGCCAAAACACGTTCCCTGAGTTTGGAAAAGACCGAAAAATTAGTTATGACCGACACTATTGGTTTTATCAGGAAA
>JAGLWO010000240.1 GCA_023133395.1 Candidatus Cloacimonadota bacterium
AGTATTTTCAAAGCAGAAAAACAGCTCAAACCTGCGAAAATTGGAAATGAATGTCTTATCGGAGCTAATGTGACCATCTATGCTCAATGTGAGATGGGAATCAAAAACCTGGTAGCTGACCTGGCAACGATTCGGGAGAATGTACAAATTGGTGATTACAATATTATTGGAAGAGGTGTTGCTATTGAAAATTTCATAGTAATTGGAAGCAGGAATAAATTTGAAACAAACTGCTACATAACTGCATATTCCGAAATTGGAGATTACTGTTTTATTGCTCCTGCAGTTGCCACCAGCAATGACAATTATATGGGTCGTGATAAGGAAAGATACAAACACTTTAAAGGAGTGACCATAAAAACCGGTGCCAGGATCGGGGTAAATGCAACTATCCTCCCGGGAAAAACCATACATGAGGATGGAATTGTAGCCGGGGGAAGCGTTTTAACAGATGATGTTCCTTCAGAAGAAATCTGGCTCGGTAACCCTGCGAAAAGTTTTAAAAAAGTGCCTGAACCACAACTTCTAAAAAACAATCTCGATAAACCTGAAAAGGAGAATAACAGTTGAAAGTTCTTGTCATTATACCCACATATAACGAAGCAGATAATGTCTCTGCTATAATCGATGCAGTACTTGAACAGGGAAAAGATATTGATGTCCTGGTTGTGGATGACAATTCCCCGGATGGAACTTCCCAGATCGTTGAGGAAAAGAAGAAGCAGAATTCCAGGATCCACCTGATAACAAGGAAAGGTAAACGGGGTTTGGGGTTTGCCTATGTGGAAGGTTTCAAATATGCTATTAAAAGTAGCTTCGACTACATCTTTGAAATAGATGCTGACTTTTCCCACAATCCTGAAGTTATACCCCTGATGCTAGAAGAGATTAAAGAAAATGATCTTGTTATCGGCTCCAGGTACATTAAAGGCATAAATGTTGTTAATTGGCCATTAAGAAGATTGATCCTCAGCTTTTTAGCTGCACATTATGTTCGTTTAATTACCGGTATGCCGATCAATGACCCAACCGGTGGTTTTAAATGCTTTAGAAGGAAAGTGCTGGAAAGTATAGATTTAGATGC
>JAGLWO010000241.1 GCA_023133395.1 Candidatus Cloacimonadota bacterium
TAGTTGATGACCTTAGTACTGGTTTCGAACATAATCTGAATCCCAAAGCTAAATTCTATAAAATGGATATTCGCTCAAAGGATTTGAAAAAGGTTTTTGAAAAAGAGCAACCTGATATTGTTAATCATCATGCAGCTCAGATCAGTGTACCTGTATCGGTGAAAGACCCTGAATTCGATGCAGAAGTGAATGTCGTGGGCTTTCTTAATCTTTTGCAGAATTGCGTAAAATTCAAAGTAAAAAAAGTAATTTTTATCTCTTCTGGTGGTGCAATTTATGGTGAAGCAGAAGAATATCCTACTACGGAAAATTACAATCCTGTTCCACTCTCTCCTTACGCTATCAATAAATATGTCTCAGAAAAATATCTGCATTATTATCATCACCAGTTTGGTTTGAATTATACAGTTTTGAGATATGCCAATGTTTTCGGTCCTCGCCAGATTCCGTATGGAGAAGCTGGAGTTGTTTCCATTTTCATCACGAATTTTCAGGATAATAAAATATCGCATCTATATGCCTTCAAAGAAGAACCGGATGGAATGATAAGAGATTATGTGTTTGTGAGGGATGTGGTTCAAGCAAATGTGCTCGCTTTAGAAAAGGGTGTTCTGGAAGCTTTTAATATAGGCACAGGTTTGGAAACTACAACAGATGAATTATATAGAGAAATTTCAAAACAAATGGAGAAAAATATCGAACCGATACGGGCTGGAGCTCGTGCGGGAGATATCAGGAGAAGTTGTTTAAATATCGAAAAAGCGAAAAGAGAACTATGTTGGAATCCAACTTTTTCTCTTTCGAAAGGCGTTAAAGAAACGATAGAATTTTTTGAAACAAATAAGTAAGGAGTAATTATGGCAGGTTTCGAAGAAATTAAAATTGATCAATTAAAATTGCCAAAGTTATCTAAAAGAAAAGTGGTAACTGGTATAATTGTTTTGGCAGTTTTGATTTTTATCTTCACCGGGTTATATACGATTAATCCGGAAGAAGTGGGAGTGATCCAGAGATTCGGTAAGTATATAAATACGACCGAACCTGGATTACATTTCAAAATACCTTTTGGAGTAGATAAACTTACAAAGGTAAAAGTTAAACATGTTTTCAAAGAGGAATTCGGGTACAGAACTTTGGTATCTGGTGTTCAAACCAGATATTCTGCTCGAAGTTACGACCATGAATCGCTCATGTTAACCGGTGATCTTAATATCGCAGATGTAGAATGGATCGTTCAATATCGCATTAAAGATCCTGTGAAGTATCTTTTCAGGATAAGAAATGTCGTGGAAACCATTCGTGACCTTTCCGAATCTGTTACCAGGCAAATCGTGGGTGACAGAAGTGGAGACGAAGTAATAGTCCTCAGCCGTAAAGAAATTGCTGATGAAATCCAGATCGAATTACAACAGAAGTTGGATGATTATGGAGCTGGTATAGAAATTTATACTGTCAATCTTCAGAACGTAAATCCCCCGGAAAGAGTTAAACCTGCATTCAATGATGTAAACTCTGCAAAACAGGAAAAAGAAAGGATCGTGAATGAAGCTTGGGAAAATTATAATAATATAATTCCTGAAGCAAAAGGTAAGGCAAAGAGAACAATTGAAGAAGCAGAAGGTTATGCCATCAATCGTGTGAACCGTGCAAATGGTGATGCAGAGCGATTCAATCAAATGTATAATCAATATATTTACGCAAGAACGGTTACGAAAAAACGACTTTATTTAGAAACAATGCAAAAGATTCTGCCTAAGGTTGAAAAGATTTACATTATTGATGATAAACAGAAGGGAATTCTTCCTCTTCTTAATCTGGATAAGGGAGGGAAGTAAGATGAAAAAGAACAGAACAAGATTAATTATAGCATTTATTTTATTGATAGTTATCGTCAATGCATTGTATATTCTGGATGAGAGAAAACAGGTAATAATTACACAATTTGGAGACCCTATAGGTGATGCTATCACAAATGCCGGTTTACATATTAAGGTTCCGTTTATTCAGATAGTTCACTACTTTGAAAAACGTATTTTAGAATGGGATGGTGACCCGAAACAAATCCCCACTTCCGATAAACGTTATATTTGGCTGGATACTTTTTCCCGCTGGCAGATCGTTGATCCTCTTAAATTCTATCAGACTGTACGCAATGAAACTTTTGCCCACGGACGACTGGATGATATTCTCAGTGGTAAAACCAGGGATATTGTCAGCTCAAACTCTCTGTTCGAAATTGTAAGGGACACAAATAGAAAATTAGTATTCACAGAGGAATATGAGGAAAGCTCACTAGAGGGTGTAATTGAAGAAAAAATTGATTTTGGTAGAAGCGAGATAGCCAATAAAATCTTTGAATTATCAGTACCGTTGGTTGCTGAATATGGTATCAAGCTGATCGATGTGAAAGTAAAACGCATTAATTATGTACAAGAGGTTCGAACAAAAGTTTATGAGAGAATGATTTCTGAGCGAAATAAAATTGCTGCAAAATACCGTTCTGAAGGACAGGGAAGTTCTGCTGAGATCCTCGGTAAAATGCAACGCGAACTCGACCAGATAGAATCCGAAGCATACAAAAGAGCACGAGAAATTATCGGTAAAGCAGATGCTAAGGCAATTAAAATCTATGCCAGAGCTTATAACAAAGATCCCGAATTTTACGAATTTCTTAAAACCCTGGAAACTTATGAAAGTACAATCGATAAGAAAAATACATTAATTATGACTACAGACAGCGATTACTATAAATTTTTAAAAAGCGTAAAATAGGATAAATGGTTGAAAAATATTCCAATGAATATTGGATGGAGTTTGCCTTAAAAGAAGCCCGGTTGGCATTTCAGGAAGACGAAGTGCCGATCGGTGCTGTTCTGATCAAAGAAAATAAGATTGTTGCAGCAGACCATAATAAAACCTCTCAGTATAATAGCAGATTAGCACATGCAGAGAAACTTGTAATTGAAAAAGTAATTTCTACTGGAGAAAAATTCCTTTATGATTATTCCCTTTTTGTAACAGTGGAACCCTGTTTGATGTGTGCCGGAATTATCATTTGGTCACGTGTTGGAAAAGTTGTTTTTGGTTGTTACGATCCAAAAGCTGGAGCAGTAGGTTCAATTTATAATGCACTTCTGGATAAGAATTTCAATCATAATTCTGTGGTGATTTCTGGAGTTTTAGAACGTGAATGTTCTGAGTTAATTTCTAAGTTCTTTAAAAATAAGCGATAGAATATTTACGGAGAGTTGCCGGAGTGGTTGAACGGGACGGTCTCGAAAATCGTTGTACACTTTTGTGTACCCAGGGTTCGAATCCCTGACTCTCCGCCAGTTTTTTATATGATCACGGATTTACACGGATTAAAAGGATTTTTTTCCCAGATGCGAACCCTGGTTCTTCTTGCTGTAGGTTCGACCACGAGCTGGAATCTGATATTGAGCTTGGCGAAATATTAGCGACGAAGTAGCTCTAACCGAGGAGAAACAATGTTTCTCCGAATCAGGAACCCCTGACTCTCCGATATAATATTTTATAAACGCAAATATTATAAAATATTACAATTCGTTTTGAATTTTACTTATTTTGAATCGTTGTGAAATTGGAATCCATTATGTTAAACTGCAATCTATTTAATCCTTATTATAAAAAATGTTCAATATTTATCCTATTTATCTTTTATTAATTTAAGTTAATATTTAGAAATCAAAATTTACATTTAACTTTTAATTAGGTTTTTAAAAAAATCAATAAATCTTATCATCTCTTTTGGAGAGTACATCTTTTTACTTACATAACATCTCAAGCTCTCAAAATTCCTCATAATTTTATTACCCTTTTTGCCCATTCCCTATCATAAAATACATTAACTTCATTGCTACCTTGATGGCTCAATTTAAAATTGCTGATTTCATTCTCGGAGATATAAAAACTTTTGCACCAAAGAACTTTAAGATTCCTCAAACGTTGCAACGGTTTTAAACTGGTAATGTGAGTAAAATTGCAAACAAGCTCTCTAAGATTAGTCAAGCCATGTAGTGGTTCTAAACTTGTAATACCAGTCCTACTGCAATCAAGTTTTTTAAGATTAGTCAAGCCTTGTAATGGTTCTAAATTGCGGATATTTATTTCGTTGCACTGAAGTTCTTCAAGATTAGTAAGACCTTTTAATGGCTCTAAACTTTCAATATAAGTTCTACTACAATCAAGTTTTTTAAGAATAGTCAATCTGTGTAATGGCTCCAAATTGCGGATATTTGTTTCGTTGCACTGAAGTTCTTCAAGATTATAAAGACCTTTTAATGACTCTAAACTTTCAATATAAGTTCTACTGCAATCAAGTTTTTTAAGATTAGTCAAGCCTTGTAATGGTTCTAAATTGCGGATACTTGTTTCGTTGCACTGAAGTTCTTTAAGATTAGTAAGACCTTTTAATGGCTCTAAATTTCTAATATTAGTCCTACTGCAATCAAGTTCTCTAAGATTAGTCAAGCCTTGTAATGATTCTAAACTTGTAATATCATTTCTACTGCAATTAAGCTTTTTAAGATCTTTCAATCCTTGTAATGGTTCTAAATTGTGAATCTTATAGCGGTTAAGAATGTCATATTTGCCACAATTTATAGTTGATATTTCGTAGATATCGGGAATATCTGATTTTGAAAGAGAAGTATTCCTCCCATGCAATGATTCTGCAAAAATTTTCCTCCAGTTATTATAAAGTGAATACCAAAACTGTTGTTCTCCTTCATTTATAATTCTTAAGTTGCATTTAGGACATTTTTCACATTGTGGTTTTAAAACCATTCCGCAATTAAAACACAGTGTTTTTGCTACTACTACTACTTTTGTTCCACAAACTGGGCAATAACCCCAACTCTCTTCAAGTGATTCACCACAATTTATGCATTTGGTCATGATAGGTCCTTTATGAAAGGATAAACTAAATTCGAGATAAAAACATTATTTTTCTTTAATCTTCTTAGAAAGGTTATCAATTCTTTCTTGAAAGTTTTCCATAAGCTTGCCCTTGCCCTTAAAGACATTCATCGTAATGGATTCTTCTATAAATTCAAATGGTGAATCTGCACAATATGTTTGAATTGATTTTTTAACTTTTCCAAGTTTTGTAATAAGTGAGTTATGACCTGATAATTTAACTTTGATAGAATCATAAATTCTAATTTTAGAATAATTATATAAGAAGCATTTATAAGAATCTCGGTTCTCTTGAAATATGGGATCATTTTCTACAAATTTTGTAAATACATCAATAAGAAGTTCTAATGAAAATTTTGTTGCATCTGTCATATTATTGGCAAGTTTCTCAAAGGCTTTTGATATTGTATTGTGATAATATTCATGAGCAATCAATAAAGATTCGTAATTACTATCATTTCTAAGTTTAGCTGCTATGTATAATAACTCACCAAATTTTTTTAAACGTTTTTTACTATTATCGACATTAATAAATTCAAAATATTGATAAATCAAATTGAGTGGATTATCGATTTTCTTATTATCATTTATAGTAGTTAATTCTCCTAATGTGGAAACTCTAATAAAGTCACTTAACCAGTTATTTTGGAGTACACTGGATTCTTCGTTGTAAAGATCTCGTAACTTATTGTGTTGTGTTGGATAATCACCCAGTGCAAGAAAAGTTAATAACCGTCCAGCATGAATAAGAGCATAGTATGAGCAGGTTACTGACCAATTAAGATTTTTTTGTTCTTTTTCTTTCAGTCCGATAAATGTATCATGAATACTTGACATCAGTAAACAGAAAGCAATGTAAAATCGCTGGTTAATTCTGTTCGGATTTTTCTCCCAGTATTTAATAGACCCAAGTTGTTTTTTATAATCCATTAAAACATCTCCTATAATTTTTTTCTTTTTATAATTCAAAGAATTTCTGTAAATAAAATTATTTTAATACAAATGTCAAGAATGAAAAGGATGCAAACTTTGGTTCTTCTTGCTGGAGGTTCGACCACGAGCTGGAATCTGATATTGAGCTTGGCGAAATATTAGCGACGAAGTAGCTCTAACCGAGGAGAAACACTGTTTCTCCGAATCAGGGATCCCTGACTCTCCGCCATGAATAAAAGCTGCTGAAAAGGTTGTGTTTTTAGTTAACTGGTTGATTGGTTAACTGATTAGTTTATCTGGAATGAAAATATTTATATAATCTTATTGGTAAAAAAAATATAAATATATTTTTTAGCTTGCCAAAAATATAATAAAATACAATTTTAATTTTTGAAGTGGTTAATTAAAATTAAGTCTTTTATTAAAAGTGAAAAATTATACAAATGAAGGAGGTAACAAGTATGAAAAAAATTTTATGGTTATTAGCGTTGATGGGTCTTATCCTTGCAGGATGCAGCGATGATGGAACTTTGAGGATCAGAAATAATTCTCTCGAAGAAATTTGGTATGAAGTTAACAATGGCTCAACAGAATGGCTTAATTCAGGTGAATCAGACAGTTATTCTTGGAAACTTAGTTCAAGTATTTTTGGTGAGGAAGATAAGAAAGTTACTGTAGATTATGGAGGAGGGTACTGGTTCTGGTATGATTATACATTAACAAAGACTGTAAAACCAGGTAAAACAGTAACTGTTAGTATTATTGGAGATGCTGGTGAAATTGAAATATGGAATAATTCTTCCGAATTTTACATTTATTATGTCTGGCTGTGTCCAAGTTCTGATGATGATTGGGGAGATGACGATCTTCAGGGAATTATAGGTCCGGGTTACTCGGTAGTTTGGAAAGTTACTGTAGGCGATTGGGATATTTTATTAGAAGATGACTGGGGTGACCAGTTTGATAGTTATAATAATTATATTGCTCCAGAAACAAGGACAACATTCGAATATACTGGTTTTAGGAGAGCAAGTAATCCTGTTGGTGATAAGAAATCTAACGCAGAAAAATATACAACAAGAATTGAAGATAAATGTGAAAAGAGATAATTCGTATATTAGATGTATTTAACGGCGGTGCAATCCGCCGTTTTTTATTTATTGGAATTTATAAATTCCCGGATTGGTCTATAAGATTTTCTATGATAGCGTGTTATCCCGTACTCAGCAATCGCTTCCAGATGTTCTTTTGTGGGATATCCTTTATTTTTCATAAAATTGTAATTGGGGTATTTTTTATGAAGCTTTTTCATCCATCTGTCACGGGTAACTTTTGCTACTATCGATGCTGCTGCAATAGAAGCGAATTTTCCATCTCCCTTTATAATTGCTTCTGAGAAATGTTCTATTTTTTCCGGGATTTTATTTCCGTCGATCAAGCAAATATCGGGTTT
>JAGLWO010000242.1 GCA_023133395.1 Candidatus Cloacimonadota bacterium
GGAGCAAGGGAGAATTCGATCTATGCCCAGGAAAAGTGTAGTTTCAAAACAATTGTAACCAGTAAAAAACTTCTGGAAAAGATCAATATTGAACCAGTTGATGGTATGATCTATCTTGAAGATATAATGCCATCGATCTCAATTATTGATAAATTACAGGCTCTAATAAAATCCAAATTACCCGTAAAAAGTTTACAGTCAATGGTTAAACATGGAGATGATGATTCAACTTCTGTAATACTTTTTACAAGTGGTAGTGAAAAAGAACCAAAAGCAGTTCAGCTTACTCACAGGAATATTTCTCATAATCTGGATAATATTCCAAGAGTAATCGATGTGAACGAAAATGATGTCTTTGCCGGAACATTACCACTATTTCATGTATTCGGAATAACAACAAATTTCTGGCTTCCTATAACTTTAGGCTGCTCAATTATTGCGCACGCGAATCCTTTGGATTATAAAGCTATTGTTGAATCTATCAATAAATACAAAATTTCAATTTTAATTGGCACTCCTACGTTTTTCCATGGTTATCTTAAAAAAGCCCAGCCTGGAGATTTTGCTTCAATCCGATATGCCCTTGCTGGTGCAGATAAACTAACGGAGAAACTTAGAAAAACTTATATCAGAGAACATAATATGGAAATATTGGAAGGATATGGCGCAACAGAAACAAGTCCTGTTGTTTCTGTGAACGTGCCGGGAGCGAACAAACCTGGAAGTATTGGCAAACCTTTACCAGGTGTACAGGTAAAAATTCTAGACAGGAAAACAGATAAGGAACTTTCAGCAGGTCAGGAAGGTAAGATTTTTGTTAAAGGTGATCTGGTTTCTATTGGATATCTTGGTGATATAGAGGAAACATCCCTGCATATGCGTAATGGTTGGTATGATACAGGTGATATGGGAATTATCGATGAAGATGGATTCCTTTGGCATCGTGGGAGATTAAGAAGGTTCGTTAAAATTGCTGGTGAAATGGTTTCTTTGGTGAAAGTGGAAGATGTTCTAAGCAGATTGTTACCAGAAAACGTACTTTGCTGTGTAGTTGATGTTCCTAATCCGACGAAGGGCTCTGATGTTGTGGCAGCTGTTGCAACCGGTGAATTCGATAGAAAGAAACTTCTTAAACAAATGACAAAAGAACTTCCTCCAATCGCAGTTCCTAAAGATTTTTATGTAATAGAGGATATTCCTTTAATGGGAAGCGGGAAAGTAGCTTTCAGGGAAGTTGAGAGAATCTGCAGGCAAAGACAGGAAAATGGGAATTAATAGATTAATCCAGGGCTGAGTAATCAGTCTTTTTTTCTGGTTTGTTTTCATCTTTTAATTTTTATAATACACAAACAATTAATTAAGGATAAAAATAACTGTGTTTCTGAAGAAATTACTATTTGTTATTACTTTATACATTCTAATATTGGTTTTTTTCCAATGCACATGTTTGCTTTATGCAGATAGAATCCAAGCTTTCTCATCTATTAATGCTGGTTTGCAGTATAAACTAAATACAAATCGAAACTCTTTTCATGACTTCTGGAAACATGATATCGGAATAAAAGGATTCATTGAAACTCCATTCTACTTTGGTTGTATTCAGGCGGGAATTCAAATGGATTCCTTTCTTAGGATAAATTATAAAGTGTATGATTTTCAGACTGTCAACCTTTACGTTGGATGGGGGAAAAAGTGGTTACTTCCCTATAACTTCAAATGCTTTACCGGCTTTAATATTGGTAACGCATTAATGATATTTGATGAAGAAAAAAATCAATATGAAGATCAATATAATATTGAACAGGAATTAAGAACCGGCATAGAGCTCTATTTCAGCATTCCTATTCAAAAAAAAATGGATATTTATTTAACTGAGAGTTACAGTGTTATTTATACTTATCATAGAATCAGGTTGAATTTTATTTCAGTAGGAATAAGTTATTCATTTACAACACCCAAGTGGTTCAGGGAATTCATGAAATGAAGTATCTTTCTCGATTTATATTTATTTCCATGTTTATTTTTTCCATAAGTACAAGTAAGTGTATTACCTTCTCATTTGGAGATAAAAAAGTTATCACTTCTGAGGAAATTCAACATGCGGGAATAACCAGAATAGCAGATATTTTACTACTTATTGATAATTGGAATCTATCTACGATTGATGGATATACATGGCTGGCAAATGCCAATAACTTATCATCTTATCAAGGACAAAACTGGATTGTGATTCTGGATGGACAAAAATTCGATCTTAATTCTTTTGATGTTAAGATATTAAATTTCCTTCCTGTTACTATTGATCAAATAGATTTTGTGGAGATAATAAACACCCCTAAAATCTATAAAAGTGAATTTACAGAAAAAGGAATAATACATTTTCACACAAAGAGACCAGAAAAAGGCTTTTCACTTCAGGTATATCAGATGGGAGGCAATATAACAGGCGAACCCGGTCCATACGAAGGTTCGGAATTCAGTACTCCTGATATTCAAAGGATTGGACGAGATGCATCATATAGTTTTGATTATAAGTTGAACAACTGGTATTTTCGTACTTATTTCATCAGGCATTTTCACCCCTTTCAAGACATTGCTATGATTAAGCGTAATACAAAAATTCTTGAGGATCCTCCTGGAAATGGATCGCGGGAAAATAGACATCTAAAACTATGGTTCGAAGATACAGACAGACCTAAAATGTTAAGAAATTCCCTATCATTAAGAGTAGGAAAAGAGAATAAAACAAGAATAAATGAGCTTCAGATAGACTATTCATATTCCTACAGGTATTTTTTATTTTTTAAACCAATAGGAAGAGAAATTCCTGTTAATGACTTTTATACCAGGATAGGGATCTCAGGAAATCCTTTTATTAGTGATAATCTCACTTATCGTTTCCAATATTTTTTAAAAGAACTTGAAAAACACCCCAATGCTCTTGATTTTGATTTTAAATGGAGATCACATAATTTTCAAGGTATTATGGAAAAATCATTCATGAACTCTTTTTTTAATGGTAAAATCGGGATTGGTTATGACAGGTTTATTTTGGATACAGAGTATCATTTGGAGAAAGATTATTTTGATATGTACAGGTTGTATAACGAAATAAAATTTAATGTATCTAAGAAAATTTACCAGAATCTAAACGGTATGTTATTATACAGTAATAATAAAACAGCTTTAAAAGGTTCAATTATTAATTTCTGGGAGATAAATTCATTACATTCTCTGAATACTGTTTTATCTTATTCTCAAAGACTTTTTGAGGAGGATAATAGTTTGTGGTTCTGGACAGAAAAGGGCTATAATATCTTAGAAGAATACAATGTAGAATATACTGTTTCCAAAAATATCGACAAAAGCAGTCAGCTTACTTTTGATATAATCTGGAAAACAGCAATAAAAAATCGTTTCATAATAAAGCTTAATAGTGTATATAGAAATTTCTATGATACATATATTGAAAGACAGAGTTTTGAATTTAATCCTCAGGACGGTTCATTTTCTTCTCCTCTGCACATTTATGCAGGACAGAACGGACAGGTTTTAGGACAACAGCTAACTTTAACTTATTGGATCAAACCACAGATTAAACAAAGTTTTTATTATAGTTATCAATTTGAGGTTGGTGAAGATGAGATTTTCAAAGAAACCTGGAAATCGATTCCCAAGCATAAAGCAATATATAAAATTACGTATTCTCCAGACCTTAACTTTTCAATATGGGCAAAATTAAGTTATCTTTCATCTACTTTTTGGATTGATTATAAGGATATTGATGGACAAACTTATTATTCCTCAAATGAGATTAACGAGAAATATTATTCAACTGTTGAGAGTACGCTCATTCTTGATTTACAGATACAGAAGTGGTTTTGGCAAAGAAGATTATCTGCAAGTCTACTTTTGCGAAATGTGGGAGATCAGGATTTTAGATATCATCCAATCGGAGCATCATTTGGTTTAACATATTATATTCAGTTAAGGTTGTTTTTAAATTTCTAATGTCGAGAAAAGATAATGAAAGATCATTTCTATAGAAAAAAGAATTCAAAAGAGTTACTCTTTATCGTTTGTTTTATTGTTTTTTGTTCTTCTATATCTTTTTCTATAGATTATAATTCACCAGAGTTTTCAGAAAATTATAAATTTACTTTCCAGACAGTTAAAAATGATTTTTGTTATATAATGAGTTCTCCAGTAAGAATCTCTAAAAAAGATCGTTTAAATTTATTGATATTCTCAGGTATTACAGCTGGACTTATTTTTCATTTTGATGAAAAGATCTATGATAATTCCAAAACCAGAAAAGACGAATTCCCATACATAATATTTAATAAATTTTCAGAGATTGGAAAAGGATATGGAAGCAGTGAGATGAACGTTTATTATTTATTTGGTGGACTTTGTTCATCTATAGCTGCATCAGGATTGTTACTGAAAGATGATAAACTGCTTGAAACTTCAGGTTTGTTAGCAGAATCTTTTGTATTTACTCTTTTCATATCAGGTTCTTTAAAAATGATCTGTGGAAGAGAACGACCATACAATGAAAATGAGTCGACAGACTTTCATTTTTTTGCTTTCAGCAGTGATATGGCTTATAGATCGATGCCTTCAATGCACACTTCCTGTACGTTTGCTATGATGACTGTTATTGCGAAGCAGTATAACTACTGGTGGATTAAAATACCTGCTTATACATTTGCGTTTGGAGTTGCAATTCAAAGAATTGATAACAAGCAACATTGGACTTCTGATGTTCTTGTTGGTGGTATCATTGGATATTCTATTGCTAATTCATTGGTAAAAAAACATAATCAGAATGATAGTTATAAATTTACTTTAGGAACATTTCTATCCGCTAATAGCATCGGAATATCTTTGACCTTTTAATGTCACTCAAAATTTGTAAGTGATAATAATATTATTAAAACCGAAATTTAAGCTTATTTTTTTTTCATGATGATATTTACAGATAATGTAGCTTATACAGCTACCAATAATTGTCCCGATAACCACATCACTGGGAAAATGTTGTGCACTTGCAACTCTAAAAGTTGCTGTTGCTGTTGCAGAACCAAAGAGTAAAATTGCTACTGGGATGTTCGAACCATAATTATCCAGATAGTAATAATAACCGAAAACAGCAGTAGAAAAAGCTGTGGAACTATGCATTGCATAGAACGAATGCTGACTGTTCCTTTGTTGTTTTTTTTCAATTGAAATTGTGCTATCATAAACAAAAGGTCTTTTACGATGACTAAGAGTTTTTGTCCATTTACTAATTGCACTTTGTGCAATTAATATCTCACTTAAGACCATCAGGTTATCAAGGTAATATTCTTCATCATAAACAAGAAATAGGGTAGAACCGATAGTTAAATAAACACTGTAATCACTCCAGTCTTTTAATTTTGCATCCGGTGAGAATGATATCCATCTATCAAAAAAGGGGATGTCATCTTTGGAAAGGTTGCTGATTTCTTCTTCTATGAGGGGTTCGATGATCTGCCTGTCAAAATAATTATTGCTCATGTCAATTGCTAAAGCAGAGGACATAAAGATGAGAGATTCCAGTTTATTGACTTCGAAAGTTTGAGAAAAAAGTGGAAAAGAAAAAAGTATCAAAAGAAGGATTAATATTGCTTTCATACTTCAAACTTTGCGAAATCCGGTAACTGACAGATTTGCTATGTTCTTAAATTTATTCACAAAGAGTTGCTACCATTATAGCTTTGATGGTGTGCATTCTATTTTCTGCTTCTTCAAATACTTTGGAAGCTGTACTTTCGAATACTTCATCAGTTACTTCCATCTCTTTGATACCGAATTTATGGTAAATATCCATTCCAATTTTTGTATTTGTATTATGAAATGAAGGCAAGCAATGAAGGAATATTGTGTTGGATTTACCTGTTTTTGCCATCATCTCTGCGTTCACTTGGAATGGTTTAAGAAGTGCAATACGCTGTTCCCAAACTTCTTTAGCTTCTCCCATGGAAACCCAGACATCTGTGTAGATAACATCAGCATCTTTCACTCCAACATCAATATTATCAGTAACTGTAATTTTTGCTCCAGTTTCTTTAGTAGTTTCGTTGCATTTGGCTACCAGTTCAGTATCGGGTTGAACTTTTTTTGGCGCAATGATCCGCAGATCCATTCCCAGCTTTGCACCGCC
>JAGLWO010000243.1 GCA_023133395.1 Candidatus Cloacimonadota bacterium
TATTAATCGTTGATATTTTTGGACATTTCTGTTCTTCTGTAGATTCTCCAACCCGTATTCCAATACTATCGGACCACAGGAAATTTCCTGTAAGATCAACTGCTTGAGCATAAATCTGTTTATATCCTTCTTTATTTTCTTCCCAGACTACTCCAAGGATATTGGAATCTGGATAAAAATCTGCATCCATAGTTTCATGGTGAAAACCGGTCATGGTTGTTATTGAGTCACCATCTTCTTCCAACTCAAAGGAACCATCATTATTTAAAACCTGGAAATAAATCTGGATCGCAATACTTGCATTTCGAGTATCTTCCCAGACAATTACTTGATTATTCCCATTTGGAAATATCTGATAATTAAGTGCATTTCCACAGAGACCATAGAAAATTATCTCACCGTTTTCTTCTAACAATGTATTTCCAGAATTATCCAGCAATTGAATATAAATACCTGTTGAACCTGTTCTATTATCACCCCAGGTTAGGAATATCTCATTTCCCGATCTCTTAATTAGAGGAGAAAATTGAAATCCTACTTCTGTACAGATTTCTTTGCCATTTGTAGGAAGAAGAACACTTCCTGAAGAATTTATATGCTGCACATAAATATCTCCAAAAGGATGATCCTCTGTTCTGCCATCCTCCCAGGTGATCCAGGCTCCACCATTTTCATCTCCTATTAATCGCGGTTGAGCCTGATCGTTATCAGCAACTGCTATAGGGACGCCATCTGCATTCCAGTCCAAATTACCATCGATATCGACTTTTTGAACATAAACATCACTGATTTCACCTATTTCATTCCTGCCATCTTCCCAGGCGATTATGGCTCCATTATCAGAAGATTGAGTAATCCGTGGGTTCTCTTGAACACCATCTCCTGTGTAAACTTCAATCTCACTTGCCCAGAGTAGATTCCCATTTATATCAGCTCTTTGAGCATAAATATCACCGTTTGTATCAGAGCGTTTATCTCTCCAGGTAAAAATAAAATTACCTGTTCCATCAGGTGTCATCTTCGGTGTTTCCTGAATTCCAGGATCATTGCATAGTAATACTCCCGTAGTATTCCAGAGTAAACTTCCATCAGATGCAATTCTCTGGATATAAATATTCTCATCATTTGCATTTCGTTTATCATGCCAGGCAAGGATGGCGCCACCAGAACCATCTTCCCAGAAAGTATGCTGGTCCTGGTCACC
>JAGLWO010000244.1 GCA_023133395.1 Candidatus Cloacimonadota bacterium
GCTAAAGCTACGGAGGATAAATCCTAATGAAATAATTATACATTCTAAAGTGATATTATAACGCTCCGAGCTTTCGGAGCGTTTTTTATATAAGCAATCTTAAACAAATAAAATGTTTGACACATAAAAGCAGATACCCTTTTTTTGGAGAGGTAGATAAAGAAGTGTAGAATATTGAATTTTCTAAACACTTCTGAACTCAAATTATTTCGCACTTCTTTAAATTGTTGATCTTTAACCATTCAAAAAAGGAGTGCTTTATGAAGGCTATTTATTTTATTTTCTCATTTTTTATTTTATCAACCTTTCTGGCTGCCACTATTATTAATGTGCCAGGTGACCAGCCAACAATTCAGGAAGGGATTAACGTAGCTGTAGATAGTGATACAGTTCTTGTTCAACCAGATACTTACTTTGAAAATATTAACTACAATGGGAAAAACATAACAGTTGCTTCATTATTTCTTACAACCCAGGATACAACCTATATTTCACAGACCACTATCGATGGGGACAGTAGTGGTAGTGTTGTAACCTTTACTAATGGTGAGGATTCTACTGCAGTTCTATGTGGCTTCACGATTACAAATGGTTCTGTAACTAATGGTGGGGGTATTTACTGTTATGATTATTCCAGCCCAAGAATAGAGAATATTATAATTACAGGTAATTCTGCTGCTAATAGTGGTGGTGGGATTCTCTGTTATGCTTATTCCAGTCCGAGCCTACAGAATGTAGCAATATCGAGTAATTCTGCTTCTAATAGTGGTGGTGGAATTTTCTGTTTCAGTTATTCCAGTCCGAGTCTACAGAATGTAACAATATCGGGTAATTCTGCTGCTAATAGTGGTGGTGGGATTTCCTGTTGGAATAATTCAGCTCCAAGCTTTAATAATGTAACGATTTCAGGTAATTCTGCTGATGATGGTGGTGGAATTTATTGTACTAATAATTCCAGTCCGGTCTTAATAAACTCTATCTTGTGGAATGATTCGCCACAGGAGATCTATATTTCTTCCGGTTCAGTTACAGCGACATATTCGGATATCCAAGGTGGCTGGACAGGAACAGGTAATATAGATGATAATCCATTATTTGTAGATCCAGCAAATGGAGATTATCATTTAGATGATAATTCACCGTGTATAGATGCAGGAGACCCTACATCACCTTTAGACCCGGACGACACAATTGCAGATATGGGAGCTTATTACTTTCACCAATACCAATGTAATTTCTGGCATATATCTACAACCGGTTCGGATATCACAGGAACTGGATCGGAGCAATATCCGTTTGCCACTATACAGCATGGTATTAATTGTTCTGCTGATACAGACACTGTTCTTGTACAGCCCGGAACTTATGTGGAGAATATTAATTATAATGGAAAACTAATTACAATTGGGTCGTTATTTTTAACAACCCAGGATACAACTTATATTTCTTCAACCATTATTGATGGAAATAATAGTGATCGAGTGGTTACTTTTGAAAACGGTGAGAATTCATCCGCAGTTTTATGCGGTTTCACTATTACAAATGGTTTTGCTGAACATGGTGGTGGAATTCATTGTTATTATTCAAGTCCGAGTTTAGAGAATGTAACAATATCGGGTAATTCTGCTTCTCCTCGTGGTGGTGGAATTCATTGTTATTATTCAAGTCCGAGTTTAGAGAATGTAACAATATCAGGTAATTCTGCTATTAATGGTGGTGGGATTTGCTGTGATGAAACCAGTCCGAGTTTAAAGAATGTAACAATAACAGGTAATTCTGCTTCTAATCGTGGTGGTGGAATTTACTGTGAAGGTGAATATTCCTATTTGAGTTTAGAGAATGTAACAATAACAGGTAATTCTGCTTCTAATGGTGGTGGGATTTACTTTTTTTGGTATTCCTGTTCAAGTTTAGAGAATGTAACAATTTCAGGTAATACTGCTGGTGGGATTCACTGTGAATGGGAATGCAATCCGAGTTTAATAAATTCCATTTTGTGGAATAATTTGCCTAGTGAAATTTCAATTGTAAATTCTTCTGTAAATGCAACCTATTCGGATATAGAAGGTGGTTGGGTGGGAACAGGTAATATTGATAGAGACCCATTATTTGTAGATCCTGGTAATAATAAATATTATTTGTTTTATAACTCACCATGTGTAGATGTCGGAGATCCCTCATCACCTTTAGATCCTGATGGCACAAGAGTAGATATGGGAGCTTACTACTTTGATCAATCTATCAACGGAAATCCGACGATTACTGCTGTTACGGATGTTCCCAATGACCAGGGTCATTTTGTAATAGTCACATGGCAGAAAAGTCTTTGGGATCAAGAGTTTAGTTCATTACCTATTGTTGGTTATAATCTTTGGGAGAAGTATCCTTATGAACTGGATAGAGAATGCATTATCACAAATGATATTAACAGAGCGATACATAAACAAGACATCTATTTCCAGCGTGAAGATACCACATGGGTGCTTATAAATTATGTTGCTGCCATGCAATGGGAAGAATATTCAGCACTTGCAGAAACATTCTTCGATTCTACAACTGTTGGAGATTATCTGTCCTACTTCTTCGTCTCTGCTCATACAATAAGTCCATCGCTATATTTCAGTTCTTCTGTTGCATCCGGTTATTCTGTAGATAACATTGCCCCGGATGAAACACGGGTTTATATTACCCAAAATGGAAGTAACATTGATCTTAACTGGGATGAAGTGGAATATGGAACTTTTCAAGGGAATTCCTATCCGGAAATAAATGGTATCTGGTACAAGATATATGCCGGAGACTCTCCCGATTTTGTTTGTGATGAAGCTCACCTGGTAGATACAGTTACAAACTTGAACTATGATTATCCATTAACAGGAGAAGAAAAGAAGTTCTTTAAGATCGTAGTTAGCGATCAGCCATAAGAAGGTCGGTTTAACTATAAGCTTTCGGGATTCGGGAAATCTGCAGAAGATTTTCAGAAAATTAAGAAGATAGTGTTGGTAAAATAAGATTAATATCTAGAACTTCTTTGAGTTTGAATATATTGCGTAGTTCTTGAGTTATTTCCTTTAATATCTGGTTCGAAAATGAAGTGATCAGGGATCCCATATTTGTTTAGTAACTGTTTATAAAATAGATAGTTAACTTACAATATAGAATGTTGTAATCTGTATAATTGTTATGAATATCGTTGTGAAATTGAAATAGAATATAAAATCTGCTTAAACCCCTTTAGAATTTTTTAAACATCTTAATCACCAATTAAATAAACGTAAAAACTGTAATAATATTTTGGTTCATCAATAATGTAGATATTTTTCAAACCGATTTCATTTGAATTCAGTATCCTGGCTGTTGAGAAAATATATTTCACATCATACTTTTTCAGTTCTTCGATATTCAGGTCACACTTTATAGTTTTAAAATATTTTTTTATAATATTTTGATTATTTAATCTAATAGATATCTTATCGTCAAATAAATAAAGCTGCTGTCCCCATTTTAAAAAATATTGATAAAGTTTTTCATTTTGTTTTATTTCATATTTAATAATTTTATAAAAATCTTTTTTAAATTTTAAAGGATAGACTGGTATGTATCCACCTATTGTCTTATAACCATTGAAGTTTGCGATGCTTGGATGGAATCCTATGCAGCCAATTCTAATCTTATTTTTATTATAATTTCTCTCTGTTTTGATAAGATGTTCATTTATTTCGGAAAACAATTCTTTTGATACAACTTCTTTGAAAGTTGGTTTAGAGTTCCAGATT